>NZ_JBFUCJ010000014.1:0-80311 GCF_056405295.1 Variovorax sp. P1_H2
GATGCCGTCGATCACGCCGATGATGTCCACGATCTTGCGCGACGAGGCGTTGATCGAGCCCATGGTGCCGACCACCTGGCTGACCACGCTGCCGCCCCTGACCGCCACCTCGGAGGCCGAGACGGCCAGCTGGTTGGCCTGGCGCGCGTTGTCGGCGTTCTGCTTGACCGTCGACGTGAGCTCTTCCATCGACGCTGCCGTCTCTTCCAGCGAGCTGGCCTGCTGCTCGGTGCGCGAGGACAGGTCCTGGTTGCCGGTGGCGATCTGCGTGCTGGCCGTCGACACGTTCGCGACCACGCCGTGCACCTGCTGCAGCGAAGCCTGCAGCGCCGTGCGCATGCCGTCGATCGCGCGCAGCAGCAGGCCGGTCTCGTCCTTCGCATAGCTCGTTTCCGCGGCCCCGCTGAGGTCCATCGCGCCGATGGCCTGCGCCGTGGCCTCGGCCTTGCGCAACGGCAGCGTGATGCTGCGCGACAGGCCCCAGGCCAGCAGGCTGCCGAGCACCAGCGACACCGTGCTGCAGACGATCAGCAGCGTGCTGGTCTGGGCGCGCATGCCCTGGGCCCGCTCCGCAGCGGCGTCGAGGGCTGCGCGCTGCACGTCCACCATCTGCTGGACGCCGGCCAGGTAGTTGACCGAGGTGGGCTCGAAGCGTGCCGTGAAGACACGGTTGGCGCCTTCGAGATCGCCCGCGAGCTTCAGCTTGCTGACTTCCTCGCGTGCGGCGAGATATTCCTTGCGCAGTTCGCCGACCTTCTGGAACAGCGCCCGCTCCTCGGGCTTGACCATCTGGCCCTCGATGAATTTCTGCAGCACGTTGGTTTCCTTGATCGACGCTGCGGTGGCCGGCGCGAAGTAGGCGACCAGGCTCGGGTCGCTGCTCTTGGCGATGGCTGCCGCGCGCTGCACGCCCGAGTTGGTGTAGCGCAGCCAGTCGGAGCCGGCGCGCTCGGTCTTGACGCTGTCGTTCATCATGCCCTCGATCTCGACGCCGAGGTCGCGCAGCTTCAGCACCGCGAACACGCTGCTGGCGAGGAACAGGGCCAGGATGGCGCCCAGCACGAGGGCCAGGCGCCTGCCTATCGAAAGATTGCTCAGAAACATGATCGTGATTCCAGGTGGGACGCAGGGGGAACGCTGAGGTATATCGGCAGCAAACCGAAAACCTTGAGGCTGCGAACCGGTCCCGCGCTGCATCTCGCCGAATTCACCGATCGGCGCCTGCGTGCCTTCGCCGTCGAACTCGAACTCGGCGTTCCGCCCTCAAGTTTCCCGTCGGGCTGTCGATATCAAGGCTGGTTCTCCAGGGATCTTCTCACCAGAGATCATTCGGCCCGCTTCGTGCGGGCCATTTTTTTGCCTTCATACGCGCCGCTCGCCGCGGCCGCCTCGATGCGCCTCGACGAGCCTTCCCCTGCTGCCCTGGCGGAAGAAGGCGCCCCAGTCGCTGCGCTCGCGCACCGCGTCGATGTCGATCAGGTCGTCGGACAGCGTGATCAGCCGCAGTGCCTCGTCGTGGGGCAGCGTCCGGTTCTCGTAGAGGAAGCGCAGCTGGCAGTCCCCGGCGCTGATGGCGTCGCCGTTGGCCAGCGCCCGCTCGCGGATCCGCGTCTTGTTGACGAAGGTGCCGTTGCGGCTGGCCAGGTCGGTCAGCACGAAGCGGTCGCCGGTCCAGTGGATCGCGGCGTGATGGCGGCTGACGCCGAGGCTGTCGATGTGAACCCCGCAGGCCGGGTCGCGGCCGATGGTCGTGATCGGCCCCTTGATGTTGACCTGCCGGACGCTGCCGTGGCGGGTCAGGACGATGAGTCTGGACATTTCTATCTCGCTGTGGGTTGGTTGCAGTCACCGCATTTCGGCAACCCTTCGCACTTTCTGAAGCCGACGGAATCCCGAAAATTGAGACATTCGTCGCGCTCGCCGCGATCGCGATGCCGCGAGAAGCGACCCAGCGGTTGTTTCGTCCACTAATCTCAGCGCTTTCGGCGATCTGCTTCGCCGTGACCTGTCGAGCGGCGGAAAGATTCTGGCAATGAGAAAAGCGCGTAACGTCTTCTATGTGGTCGACGACCATCCGATGATGAGGGACGCCATTGCGTTGATGCTGCGGCGGCTGCAACCGGCCGCCGGCATCGTCGAGATCGATCGACTCGACAAGCTGGCCGGCGCGGTCGAGCGCAATGGCGCCGCCGACCTGATCTGCCTCGACCTGAACCTGCCCGACACCAAGGGCTGCGCTGGCGTGCAGGCGGCACGGCGCGAGCACCCCGAGGTGCCGATCGCGGTCTACTCCGCGCTGCCCGCCGCCGACATGGAAGCGCTGTGCCTTTCGGCCGGCGCCGATATCTATATCGAGAAGGCCTCGGATGCCGCCGGCCTGATCAGGGGGCTCAAGAGCGTGCTGAAGACCGGCGAGGACAAGGACGTCGCATCCTCTGCGGAGCCCGAGAGCGGCACCCGACTGACCCCGCGCCAGGTCCAGCTGGTGCAGCTGATCGCCGAGGGACTCGGAAATCGCGAGATGGCCGAGCGGCTGGCGATCAGCGAGGACACGGTCAAGGTCCACATGTGGCGCCTGTACCGCCGCATCGGCGTCAACAGCCGGACCCAGGCGCTGCACTACGCGCGCACCAACGGCCACCTGTCGAACGCGGCCGCGAGCCTGGCATAGGCGTCCTAGGCAGGGGTGGCGATGGTTGCAGCGGCCAGTGCCGGCTCCACCACCCTCTCGAGCTGCTCGCGCAGCCAGCGGTGGATCGGATCGGCCTGGTGGCGCAGGTGCCAGACCATGTACATCGGCATCGACGGACACGCCACGGGCACCGGCGCCATGTCGAGGTCGCGCAGCAGATGGGCGTGCAGCAGGCTGGGCAGCGTGGCGATCGAAACGCCGCCCAGCAGGAATGGACCGATGCCCGCGAAGCTCGGCAGCTGGACCACGAAGCGTCGCTGCACACCGCGTTCGGCCAGCACCTCATCGATGTCGAGCCGGCGCCGCGGCTCGTACAGCACCGTCACATGTTCGGCGGCCAGATACTCGTCCCGGGTGTGTGGCGGCTCTCGCTGGCTGGCATCGTAGAAGACCCGGTACTGGTCCTCGAACAGGCGCTTCTGCAGCACGTCGCTGGCGCACGGCGGGCGCGGCGTGATCACGAGCTGGCAATGTTCGTCGCGCAGCATCTCGGCCGTCGGCGCGCCGGAGGAGATCACGCGCAGCGCGAAGCCCGGCGCCTGTCGTCGAACATGCCGCAGCAGCGCGGGCAGCAGCAGGTCGCGCTGCAGGTCGTTGGCGGCAATCGTCACCGTGGCGACGAGCGTGGCCGGATCGAAGCCGGCGGCATTGCCGAAGCTGCGCAGCTCGTCGAGCATGACGCGTGCGCGGGATGCCAGCGCATGCGCATGCGCGGTGGCCACGATGCCGCGCCCGGACTTCACGAACAGGGGATCGCCGACGATGGCGCGCAGCTTGTCGAGCAGATGGCTGACGGCCGACTGGGTGACGCCCAGGCGCTGCGCCGCACGCGTGACCGAGCCTTCTTCGAGCACCGCCAGCAGCAGTTGCAGCAAGTGGCCGTCGAGGTCCAAATGATCGAATCGGCTCATGGCTGGAATGAGTATCCGTGCGTTGATCGGGCGATGCCCCCGAGTTGATACTGAACCCATCGCGCCGGCAACGACATGTCGCGCGAAAGTTGATTCGGATCAAGGCGCTACGCACAACCACCAAGGAGACTTTCTTGCCAACAGCCAATCCAAGGCAGCCCATACCGGGAACCACCCTCTTCGACGGCGAACAGGCCCGCAAGGGCTATGCGCTCAACAAGATGTGCTACTCGTTCAACCAGGCCGCCAACCGGGCCGCCTTCGTCGCGGACGAGGATGCCTACTGCGCGGCCTACGGGCTGAACCCCGAGCAGCGCGAGGCGATCCGCAAGCGCAACGTGCTGCAGCTGATCGAGGCCGGCGGCAACGCCTACTACCTCGCCAAGTTCGCCGGCATCTTCGGTCTCGACATGCAGGACATCGGGGCCCAGCAGACCGGCATGACGAAGGACGAATTCAAGGCCAGGCTGCTGGCCGCGAGGGGTTGAGCCATGGCAAGAATCGTTGGCGGCATCACCACCTCCCACGTGCCGGCGATCGGCCGGGCGATCGAGAAAGGCCTGCAGAACGATCCGTACTGGAAGCCGTTCTTCGATGGCTTCCCGCCGGTGCGCGACTGGCTCGCGAAGGTCCGGCCCGACGTCGTCGTGCTGGTCTCGAACGACCATGGACTGAACTTCTTCCTCGACAAGATGCCGACCTTCGCGATCGGCGCGGCCCCGGAATATCCCAACGGAGATGAAGGTTGGGGCATTCCCAGCCTGCCGCCGCTGAAGGGCGATCCGGTGCTGTCCTGGCGCTTGATCGAGTCGCTGGTCGCCGAGGACTTCGACCTCACCACGTGCCAGGAGATGATGCTCGACCATGCCGCCATGCTGCCGATGGCGCTGTGCTGGCCCGACATGAAATGGCCGGTGCGCGTGCTGCCGGTGTCCGTCAACACGGTGCAGGCGCCGTTGCCGTCCGCGGCCCGCTGCTTGCGGCTGGGCCAGGCGATCGCGCGCGCGGTGGCGGCGTGGCCTGGCGACGAGCGCGTGGTCGTGATGGGCACGGGCGGGCTGTCGCACCAGCTCGATGGCGAGCGTGCCGGCTTCATCAACAAGGACTTCGACCTGAAGTTCATGGAGAGCATGCGCTCCGACCCGGCCTGGGCCACCCGCTTCTCGACCGTCGAGCTGGTGCAGCTGGCGGGCACCCAGGGCGTGGAGCTGCTCAACTGGATGGTCGCGCGCGGCGCCTTGCCCGAGAAGGTGCGCGAGGTGCATTCCAACTACCACATCCCGATCTCGAACACGGCGGCGGGGCTCATGGTGCTGGAGCCGCTGGGGTAGCTTGGCGCGCGCGGTCGTGCGCGCCGCACCCCCGGCGACGCCGTCACGCCAGCCGGACGACCTCCGGGTCGTGCGCGTCCGCGTGCAGGCGCTCGACCGCCGCGGCGCGCCGCGCGAGCACCGCACGCTGGTTGATGTAGCCCTTGTCGGTGATCTCTCCGGCGTCGATGTCGGGCGGTGCGTCGAGCACCAGCGCCCGCACCGGGCATTGCGAGGAGCCGGCTCCGGCATCGCGCAGCTCGCGCATCACGCGCAACAGGGCGGCGTGCAGGGTGTCGCGCGGCGCGGTCGCGGCCCGCGGGCCGGCGAAGACCAGCAGGCCGATCTCGTGGCGGTCGTGGCCGGTGACCACGATGTCCTGCACCAGCGGCGCGAGCCGCGAAACCAGCTCGACGCGCAGCGTGCCCACCGAGACCCAGGTGCCGCTCGCGAGCTTGAAGTCCTCGGCCACGCGGCCGTGGAACATCACGCCGCGCTCGGGCCGTTCGCGATCCGCGAGGAAGCCGGCATCGCCGATGCGGTAGTAGCCTTCGTCGTCGAAGGCCTCGGAGGTCTCGCGCGGCGCGTTGCGGTAGCCCGGGAACACCGACACGCCCTTGACCCGCATCTCGAGCTTGTCGCCGTTCGGCACGAACTTCAGCTCCAGCCCCGGCAGCGGTGCGCCGATGCAGCCGGCGCCGTCGAGGCGCCAGTGCGCCGAGGTGATGGCCGGCGAGGTTTCGGTCGCGCCCCATGACGTGGTGAGCCACAGCGGCCTGTCGGGGCGTGCGCACCGGGCAACCGCCTCGAGCCGCTGCCAGGTCGAGGGCGCCAGGGCCGCCGCGGCATAGAAGGCCAGCCGCAGCCGCGACGTCACTTCGGCGGCCAGCGCCGCGTCGGCCTCGAGGAAGGGCAGCAGCATGTCGAAGCCGCGCGGCACGTTGAACAACAGCGTGGGCCGCACCTCGCGCAGGTTGCGCAGCGTCTTCTCGATCAGCCCCGGCGCGGGCCGGCCTTCGTCGATGTAGAGCGCGCCGCCGTGGCACAGCACCATGTTGAAGTTGTGGTTGCCGCCGAAGGTGTGGCTCCACGGCAGCCAGTCGACCAGCACCGGCTTCTCGGCCGCCAGGAAGCGCCAGGTCTGGGCCATCATCTGCTGGTTGGCGCACAGCATGCGGTGGGTGTTGATCACCACCTTGGGCCGGCCGGTCGAGCCCGAGGTCAGCAGGTACTTGGCAGGGTCGTCGGGCAGGATCGCGGCGAAGGCCTGCTGCACCGCGGGCGTTTCGTTCGCCCGCATCAGCCGCTCGAAGGGCAGGGCGCCCGGATGCGCCTCGGCATGGCGGCTGAATACCGTCGGCGCGTCGACGCCGCAGCCCTCGAGCGCGGCGCCGTAGACCTTGGCGTCGGAGGCGTAGATCAGTGCCGGGTCGAGGGTGCGCAGCATGCCGTGCAGCCGGGCCGGGTCCTTCGCCATGCGCGAGTAGGCGCTCGACAGCGAGCAGGCGGTGCGGCCGATGTGCATCGTGGCCAGCATCAGCACCGCATGGTCGATCGCGTTGTCCGACAGGATCACCACCGGCCGATGCTTCGGCACGCCGAGATCGAGCAGGCCCTGCGCCACCGCGCCGACCGCATGGCGCAGCGCGCGGTAGTCGAGCCTGCGCCAGCCCGCGCCGGTCTCGTCGCGTTCGGCCAGCGCCAGCGCCTCGGGCGTCTCGCGCGCCCAGCGTTCGAGCCAGTCGCCGATGCAGCGCGCATAGGGCTTGAGCGCCATCGGCGAGCGCAGCGCGAAAGAACCGTCGTCGAAGTCGATGCGCACCGTGCGTGGTGGCGCGATCTGGCTCTCGTCGTCGAAGAAGCCGGGATGGGTCATGCGCTTGTCTCCTCGTTGTACCCGATCAGATGCCAGAAGCACCGCGGAACCGGCTCCGCCGGGCCGCTGGTGTTGCCCCCAGCAGGGGGTGGGCGCCCGACACGCAGTGCGGGCAACCTGGGGGGTTACCTCAATACTGCGGCCTTGGCGCGGATCAGGTCCAGCAGCAGCGTGTCGCGCGCGGCTTCGAGCTCGGCACGGCTGCGCTCGCCGAGTTCGGACGCCACGCCGTCGGCCACCTGCTGCTTGAGTTCCGTCGTCATCGACGGTGCGCCGAGGTCGTGCCACCAGTCCTCGATCGGCCCGCCCAGGTGGTCGAGCAGGTGGGCGATGCCGCCGGCGCCCCCCGACAGGTGCAGGTTCATGAACGGTCCCATCAGCGCCCAGCGCAGGCCCGGGCCGTGCGCGATCGCGGTGTCGATGTCGGCCACCGACGCCACGCCTTGCTCGACCAGGTGGAAGGCCTCGCGCCACAGCGCCGCCTGCAGCCGGTTCGCGATATGGCCCTTGACCTCGCGCTTCACGTGGATCGGCCGCTTGCCGATCGCGGTGTAGAAGGCCATCGCACGCGCGATGGCGTCGGCCGAGCTGCGCTCGCCGCCCACCACTTCGACCAGCGGGATCAGGTGCGGCGGGTTGAAGGGATGGCCCAGCACCACGCGCTCCGGGTGCCGGCATTCGGACTGCACCGCGCTGATCGCCAACCCCGACGAGCTCGACGCCAGCAGCGTGGCCGGCCGCGCCGCGGCGTCCATGCGGCGGAACAGGTCGATCTTGAGGTCGAGGCGCTCGGGCCCGTTCTCCTGCACGAAGTCGGCGCCGGCCACCGCGTCCTCGAGCCGCGCGTGGAAGCGCAGCCGCTCGGGCGAGGCGCCGTCGGCGAGCCCGAAACGCACCATCGTCGGCCAGTGCTGCGCCACCGCCTCGCGCAGCCGCGCCTCGGCGCCCGGCGAGGGATCGGTGGCGTCGACGTCGAGTCCGCGGGCCAGGAAGCAGGCGGCCCAGCTGGCGCCGATGACGCCGGTGGCGACCACCGCCACCCGTTTCACGTCGCTTTCCGCCCCGCTCATGATGCCTTCCAGCGCGCGCAGCGGCTCTCGGCGCGCGTGGTCCATGCGGTCTCGCCGCGAATCGGCTCGACCACCTTGTAGTAGTCCCAGGGCTCCTTCGATTCCTCGGGCGTCTTGACCTGCATCAGCTGCATGTCGTGCACCATCAGGCCGTCGTCGCGCAGCCAGCCGCCCTTGACGAACATGTCGTCGAACTTCGACTTCCGCAACCGCGCCATCACCTTGTCGCCGTCGTCGCTGCCGGCTGCCTTGACGGCCTTCAGGTACTGGAGCGCGGCCGAATAGTCGCCGGCCTGAAAGGAGGAGGGCATGCGCTTGTTCTTGTCGAAGAAGCGGTGTGCCCAGGCGCGCGATTCGGGGCTCTGGTTCCAGTACCAGCTGTCGGTCAGGTACATGCCCTGCGAGGTCTTGAGCCCCAGCGCGTGCACGTCGTTGATCGTGATGATCATGCCGGCCAGCTTCATCTTCTTGTTGATGCCGAATTCGGCTGCCGACTTGATCGCGTTCACCGTGTCGCCGCCGGCGTTGGCGAGCGCCAGCACCTGGGCCTTGGCGTTCTGCGCCTGCAGCATGAAGGACGAGAAGTCGCTGGCGCCGAGCGGGTGCTTGACCGCGCCGGCCACCGTCCCGCCGTTGGCCTCGACGACTTTGCCGGCGTCGTTCTGCAGCGCGGCGCCGAAGGCGTAGTCGGCGGTCACGAAGTACCAGCTCTTGCCGCCGGCCTTGAGCACCGCGCCGGCGGTGCCGCGCGCCATCGCCACCGTGTCGTAGGCGTAGTGCAGCGTGTAGGGCGAGCAGAACTCGTTGGTCAGACTGGAGGCGCCCGCGCCGACCACGAAGTACGGTTTCTTCTTGTCGGCCGCGACGCCGGCCATCGCGATCGCGGCGCCCGAGTTGACGCCGCCGATCAGCATGTCGACCTTGTCGACATCGAACCACTCGCGCGCCTTGGCGGCGGCGATGTCGGGCTTGTTCTGGTGGTCGGCGGTGACCAGCTCGATCTTCCTGCCGTCGAGGCTGCCGCCCATGTCGGCGATCGCCATGCGAATCGCTTCCGCGCCGGCCGGGCCGTCGTAGTCGCGGTAGAGGCCCGACATGTCGCTGATGAAGCCGATGCGGATCACCTCGTCCGATACCTGGGCCGAGGCGCCTGCGGTGAAGGCGGCGCCCAGTGCCAGGGCGAGGGCGGTGCGTGCGGGGGTCATGGGTGTCTTGTCTCCGGGAGGTCTTGTCGTATGCGGTGCGGCTGCCGTGCGGGAACCTCAGCGCGGCGCGAATTCGGGCCGCGGCGCACCCACGCGCGGCAGGCCCATCAGTTCGCGCGCCTCGGCCGGCGTGGCGGGCTCCATGTCCATCTCGCGGATGATCCGCACGATCCGTTCGGTCAGCTGCAGGTTGGTGGCCAGCTCGCCCTGGCGGTAGTAGAGGTTGTCCTCCAGCCCCACGCGCGCATGGCCGCCAAGCAGCAGCGCCGCGATGTTGGCCTCGAGCTGCGACGGGCCGATGCCGCTGACGCCGAAGATCGCGCCCTTGGGCAGCGTGTCGACCATCATCTGCAGGTTGCGCGGCGAGTAGGGCATCGCGTTCTGGAAGTTGCGGTGCACGTTCATGACCAGGTTGATGAAATAGGGCTCGTCGTCCAGGCCCTCCTGGATCAGCGTGGTCGTGTCCTGCAGGATGTGGGTCGGGCTGAACACCTCCCACTCGGGCTTGATGCCGCGCGCCTTCATGCCGGCGGCCAGCGCGCGGCCCTTGGTCAGCGGGGTGTCCATGAGGATCTCGCGGCCCTCGAACGACAGGTTCAGCGTGGTGGCGTCGAGCGTGCACATCTCGGCCCCGGCATCCATGCCCTTGATCCGCTCCTCGAAGGCGATCTCCCAGCGGTCGCCGGGCAGCGGCTTGATCATGTCGCCGTGCACGCCGCCACCGGTCGAGTTGTTGATCACGATGTCGCAGCCGGCCGCCCGGATGCGGCTGTTGATGTCGCGGTAGACGTCCGCGTTGCAGGTGGCGCCGTCGTCGGGCCGGCGGGCGTGCAGCGCGACCACGCTGGCGCCGGCGCGCCAGCAGGCCACCACGTCGGCGGCGATCTCGGCCGGCTGGGTCGGGAGGTGGGGGTTCTGCGACTTGTGGGCCATGCCGCCGGTGGGGGCAATGGTCACGATCACTTTGCGCTTCGACATGGGTGTCTCCTGTGAACAGCGGAGTATTATTTTTGGCTGCCGACACCCGTGCAGTCATCGCAACGACATTTGGGATCAGGGTTTACGAGGCGAAAGCGTTCATGCACCACAAGCCGACACAGAGACAACACGCCGCGCTATCGCTGTCCATCCCGGGCCTGCTCGAGGTCTCGGGCTGGTTCCCGGACCTCGACGCCGAGGCCCAGGCGCGCGTGCTCGACGAAATGCGCGAGGAGCATGTCGCCGCCGGCGCCGCCCTCTGCCGGCGCGGCGAGACGCCGCTGCACTGGTACGGCACGCTGGAAGGCCTGCTCAAGTGGTCGATCACCTCGGACGACGGCCGCTCGGTGACCTTCGGCGGCCTGTCGGTCGGCAGCTGGTTCGGCGAGGGCACCTTGCTGCGCGCCGTGCCGCGCACGGCCGACATCATCGCGCTGCGCGACAGCCGGGTGGCGGTGCTGCCCATCGAGACCTTCGAATGGCTGCACCGCACGCAGATGAGCTTCAACCACTTCCTGCTGGTGCAGATCAACGAGCGCCTGCACTGGTTCATGGGCAATTACGCGGCCCAGCGGCTGCTCGATGCCGACAGCCAGGTGGCGCGGGCGATCGCCGGGCTGTTCCACCCCTGGCTGCATCCGCTGGGGCAGGCGCACCTGGAGACTTCCCAGGAGGAGATCGCGAATCTGTCGGGGCTGTCGCGGCAGCGCTGCAATGCGGCACTGAACCGGCTGCGCGCCGCGGGGCTGCTGCAGATCGACTATGGGGGGATCACGGTGGTGGATCTGGAAGGGCTGCGKCTCTTCGTGGATCAGATCTGAGGGGCAGGGCATCGAACTGGACTTGGTTCGTCTCGCGGCGTAGCATCGTCGGGCCCCTTGCCGCCCGAGCCGCGGCGACAAGGCGATATGCGTGCGGCTTCAATGGAGGTTCGTATGAGCTATCACCTGGAAGGACGTCTCCTGGAGGTGTGCAACTGCAATGTGCTGTGCCCCTGCTGGATCGGCGAGGACCCCGACAACGGAACCTGCGACACCATCATCGCCTGGCGCGTCGACAAGGGAACCATCGACGGCGTCGACGTGGGCGGCAACACCATCGCAGCCGTGGCGCATGTGCCGGGCAACATCCTGGAAGGCAACTGGACCGCGGCCATTTTTGTCGACGACCAGGCTTCGAAGGCGCAGGAGGAGGCCCTGCTCAAGGTCTACACCGGCCAGGCCGGCGGGCCGATCGCCGACCTCGCCAAGCTGATCGGCCAGGTCGTGTCGGTGGAGCGGGCGCCGATCCGCTTCACGGTGAACGAGGGCAAGGGCGAACTGGAGATCGGCAAGGACTACTACGCCGAACTCGAACCCTATCGCGGCGCGACCGGCGGCCAGACCACCCTCTCCGACACCGTGTTCTCGACCGTGCCGGGCGCCCCGGTATTCGTCGGCAAGGCCCCGACCTACCGGTCCAGGAACGCCGCCCTCGGCATCGACGTCGACATCAAGAACCACAACGCCCTGCAGAGCACCTTCGTCTTCGACGCCTGAGCACGTGCTGCCAATGAGCGCCACGCCGGCGCGCCCACCGCCGAGCAGCGCCTCCCGTCACCGTCGGGTGTTCCTGCCGGTCCTGGCCGCGCTGGTCGCGCTCGCGTGGCTCGTGTTGTGGGCCTGGGCGCGCAGCCCGTACGGCCGCTATCTCGCGCACGACGAGTGGACGTCGTCGGGACCGGCGGCGTTTCTGTGCCGTGCCGTGCCGGCCGGCGACGTGGTGGTGCCGCTGGTGCTCTACGCCGCCGCGTGGATCCTCATGACGGCCGCCATGATGCTGCCGACCACGCTGTCCCTGTTCAACGCCTTCGATCGGTTGACGGCCCAGCGCCCGGACCATGGGCGCCTCCTGGTGCTGCTCGGCCTGGGCTACATGGCGGCGTGGGGGGGCTTCGGGCTGCTGGCGCATGGGCTTCACAGCGCAATGCTGTTCCTGCTCGCCAGGGAGCCCGCGCTCGCCTGGCATGGCTGGATGATCGGCGCCGCGACGATCGGGTTGGCTGGCGCCTTCCAGTTCAGCAAGCTCAAGCACCGCTGCCTGGACAAGTGCCGCACGCCCCTGAGTTTCGTCATCCAGCACTGGCGCGGGCAGGCGCAGGCGCGTCATGCTTTCATGCTCGGCGTGCACCACGGCGTGTTCTGCGTCGGCTGCTGCTGGGCGCTGATGCTGCTGATGTTCGCGCTCGGCGCCGGCAGTCTCGGCTGGATGCTGCTGCTCGCTGCCGTGATGGCGGTCGAAAAGAACCTTCGCTGGGGCCGGCGTCTCAGCACGCCGGTCGGCATCGCCCTGCTGGCCTGGGCCATCGTCCTGGTGGCGACCCATGCGTGAGGCGCGCGGCGACCTGCCCGCGCTGCGGACGATCCTCCTCACCGCTGCGGCCATGCTCGCCTTTGCCGCCAACTCGCTGTTGTGCCGGCTCGCATTGCAGCGCAAAGGCATCGATCCGGCCAGCTTCAGCAGCGTCAGGCTGGTTTCCGGAGCGCTCACCCTCGCCGTCATCGTCCGTGTCCGGCCGGGCCGGCCGTCGCAGGGGCGCACCGACTGGCTCGCCGCCGCGATGCTGTTCGCCTATGTCGCGTTCTTCTCCTTCGCCTATCTCAGCCTGTCCGCGGGCACCGGTGCGTTGATTCTGTTCGGCGCCGTTCAGTTGACGATGTTCAGCGTGGGACTGCGCGCCGGCGAGCACTTCGGACCCATCGCGTGGACCGGTCTGGTGCTGGCAGTCGCAGGGCTGGTCTACCTCGTGTCGCCGGGCGTGGCCGCGCCGCCGCTGCTGGGTGCCGCATGGATGGCGATCGCCGGCATCGCCTGGGGCGTGTATTCGCTCCGCGGCCGCGGAGTCGCCGACCCGCTGGCCGCGACGGCGTCCAACTTCGCGCGGGCGGCGCCGATGGCGCTGCTGCTGAGTCTGCTGCTCGCGGCCAGAGCGCAGGCGGATGCCGGCGGGCTCGCCCTGGCCATCGCCTCCGGCGCACTCACTTCCGGCATCGGCTATGTCATCTGGTATGCCGCCCTGCCGGGGCTGTCCGCCATGCGCGCCGCCACGGTGCAGTTGTCGGTGCCGCCCATCGCCGCGTTCGGTGGGGTCCTGCTCCTGGCGGAGTCGATCACGCCGCGCCTGGCCCTCGCCTCCGGGGCGATCCTCGGCGGCATCGCGCTGGTGCTGACCAGCCGGTCGCGCAAGCCGCGGCCGTAGCCGGCCCTCAAGAAAATCCGGTCGCTGCCGATAAGAAGGCGTGGCGGCCTTGAGCCGCCGCGCCGAACCATGACCACGACCGAAGTTTCGACGCCCGAGGAGTTGCTGGCCCAGCTGGACGCGCAGAGCCGGATGCCGCTCGTCCGCATCGGGCAAGCGCTGACGTCGCTCGGCATGATCACGGACGAGCAGTTGCGTGCCGGGCTTGCCGAACAACAGCGTGACCGCAGCGTGCCGCTGGGCGAGACACTGGTGCGCATGGGCGTCATGACCCGCGCAGACCTGAAATCCGCGATCGCCCACAAGATGGGCTATCCGCTTGTCAACCTCGACAACTTTCCGGCCTCCGCCGAAGCGCTGCAAAGGGTCAGCCACAGTGCGGCGCAGCGCCTGCAGGTCATGCCGTTGATGGTTTCGAGCGGGCGCCTGATCGCGGCGCTCGATGACCCGTCGAGCCACCGTGCGGCGCTCGACGAGCTGGAGTTCATCGCCCAGGCGAAGGTGGTTCCCGTTCTTGCGCACTGTCGCAACCTCGATCAGGTGCTGCGACAGGCCTACGAGAAGATCGGCGCGATGGACGCCAAGGCCGCCCTCGACGACCCGTCCAGACCCTTGGAGTTCGACCTCGGCTCCAGCGATCTGCTCCAGACGCTCGAGAAGGAGGATTGCGCCCTGGCAAGCGAGGAAGTGCCGATCGAGCAATCCGACAACTCGCTGGTACGCATGGTGAACCGGATGATCGTCGAGGCGCATGCCGAGGGCGTCTCGGACGTCCATATCGAAAGCTATCCGGGCCGCGAAAAGATCCGGATCCGCTTCCGGCGCGACGGCCGTCTCTCCACCTATCTGGAGCTTCCGCCGAGCTATCGCAACGCGATCATCGCGCGGATCAAGATCATGTGCGATCTCGACATCAGCGAGAAGCGCAAGCCGCAGGACGGCAAGATCAACTTTTCGAGATTCTCCGCACAGCATCCGATCGAGCTGCGGGTGGCGACCATTCCGACCAACAACGGCCTGGAAGACGTGGTGATGCGCATTCTCGCTTCGGCCAAGGCGATCGCGCTGGAGGATCTGGGCCTGTCCTCGCGCAACCTTCACAAGCTGCGAGAAGCCGTGGAGCGTCCCTATGGCCTCGTGCTGTGCGTCGGGCCGACCGGGTCCGGCAAGACGACGACACTGCACTCGGCGCTGATGCACATCAACACGCCGGATCGAAAGATCTGGACCGCCGAGGACCCGGTGGAAATCACGCAGCCGGGCCTGCGCCAGGTGCAAGTGAATCCGCGCATCGACTGGACATTCGCGAAGGCCCTGCGCGCATTCCTGCGCGCGGATCCGGACGTGGTGATGGTCGGCGAGATCCGGGATGAGGAAACCGCGAAGATGGCGGTCGAGGCCTCGCTGACGGGCCACCTGGTGCTCTCGACGCTGCACACCAACAGCGCGGCGGAAACCGTGACCCGCTTGCTCGACATGGGAATGGACGTCTTCAATTTCGCGGACTCCCTCCTTGCGGTTCAGGCGCAGAGGCTGGTGCGCAAACTCTGCAGCCGGTGCGTCACCCGCAGACCGGCGACGGATGCCGAGGTGGACGAGCTGCTGTCGGACTACTTCCACGCCTTCGCGAGCGAGGTGGAGCCGCCGCAGCGCGGCGTTGTGCATTCGCATTGGCTGCGCCAGTACGGTCGCGAGGGCCGCCTCATGACGTCGGCCTGCCCGGGTTGCGAGGCTTGCGGCCATGCCGGCTTCAAGGGCCGAATCGGAATCCATGAACTGATGGCGATGTCCAAGGACCTTCGCCGGCTGGTGCAGAGCCGCGCACCGGCCGAGGCGATCCTGGGGGCGGCACAAGTCGCCGGCATGCGTACCTTGCGGCAAGACGGAATCGAGAAAGTCCTGCAGGGCCTGACGACCCTCGGCGAGGTGCGGGCAACGAGCAATGCCTGATCTCGCCGGGCTGTTCGGCCTCCAGGGTCCGCGATGCGCAGAACTCGGCTGGCGATTCCAGCCGAACGAGGATCTGACCGCGACCGTGGGCGCAAGGCACGACCCCTCGTAGCGAATGCGCGTTGTCGTCGGCCGAGAACGCCCCTTACTCCTTGGCCTCCACGTAATAGGTCCGGATCGGCTCCACCTTGCCCTTGACCAGTGCCGGTGGCATGGGCCGCAGGCGAAACTGATCATCGATCGCGCGGCGAATATCCTCTGTGATCAGCAGATCGACTTCGTACTTGCTGGTCAGCCCTTCGACCCGGGAGGCGACGTTGATCGGGTCGCCCGTGACGCTGAACTTCGAGAGGCCGGTGGTGCCGATCACGCCCGCCACCACCTCCCCACCGTGAATGCCGATGCCGAAGCGCAGTTCGGGCAGTCCCTTCTCACGCAAAGTGGCGTTGTAGCGCGCCAGCTCCGCGCGCATTTCCAGCGCGGCCAGCACCGAATCTCGCGCCTGCCAGGGGTTGGGTTCCATGGCGCCGAACAGGGCCAGCAAGCCGTCGCCCACAAACTCGGTGACATGGCCGTGATGATGGGCAATGGCAACCGTCATGTGGCGGAAGTAGTCGTTCAGGATGCTCACCGTGACGGCGGGGTCGAGCCGATCGCACAGGGCCGTGAAGCCGCGCAGGTCGGCAAACAACATCGTCACCTGGCGTCGCTCGGGTGCGAAGGCGTCATTGGTACGAGTGAGCCGCTCCACCACGTCAGCCGGCACGAAACGCTCGAACTGACCTTGCAGTCGCTCCAGCTTTTCATCGGCGGCCAACAGCAGCTTCTCGAGTTGGTCGTTCTGGCGGCGGCCTTGCAGGACGAGCACTGCCAGGCCCGAGAGGACGATGGCCCCGACCGCGGCAAGGACCCAGGCCAGCGCCGTCATTCCAGCAACATGGCCAACCGGACGGTCCCATTCGCCAGCGATGCCACGCCGATGGCTTCCAGCAACGCGTCGGCGTCCAGTTCGGCACCGAGGGCGCGTGTCTTTTGCTGGATCGACGAAGGTTCGTAGTACACCGTATCGCGCGCCCAGGCCAGCAGGCCGGCTTCGCGTTGCGCCAAGCGGGGGCAGCGAAGCGTCGCCATTGCGCTTTCGATTTCCGTCTGACTCAGGCCCTCGGCGAGAAGCAATTGCGTCGCCGCGGCTTCGCAATGCGGGCAGCCGAGCGTGCGCGCCACCACGGCGAACATCAGCGCCTTGGCGCTGCGGCTCAGCACCCCCGTTTCGAACGCGCCGTCGAGCGCCGCCTTCATGACTCGGCCGGCGGGCAGACCGGCAAGCGGCGCTACCACCACGCCAAAGGGGCCGGCAGCCAACGCAGCCCGATCCAGCGCCGCTTCCACCGGCCTGCTCGGCGCGAGCTTCTTCATCAACGGGATCGCGAGCGCGAGCAGCCAACGCAACGGTCCGCTGGCCATGCGTTCGAACTTCTGTTCCGGCGGACACGCGAGCAGGGTGCTGACGCGGTTGTAGAAGCACCCGAGCGAGATCGCGAAGGCGATCTCGCCTATTTGCTCCGGGGTGTAGCCGAGTGTGAGCAGGGCGGCACGCTCGGCCGCGGCCGGGCGTGGCCTCGATCGAGCCAGACTGCGGCAGAAGGCGATGTAGGCGCGCTCCTTGTCGTCCAGCTCGGCCGTCTGCACGTCGCGTTCGACTTGCTGGATGAAAGACTCGGAATAGCCCAGCACCTTCATGTAGGCGCGGTTCGCGCCATAGCAGTAACGGCACGAATTCTCCTGTGCCGTCACCATGTTGCCTATGCGGTACAGCCGCTCCGGCAGGGCGACCGGCACATAGCTCGTCGTTTCGTAGGCTGCCTCGCGCAACCAGCGGCTGGGCGCGACTCGGCGGTCGACTTCAAGGACCTGGGCGCCGCGGCGCTTGAGTTCGGCTTCCCACTGCACATCGTGCGCTGCCGGCAGGACCGGGTCTCCCCACTGGATTTCGCTCAGCAATACAGCCATCAGGCACTCCACGGATATCGGACGCAGTTGTCGCCGTATTCTGCGCCCGGCTGAACACCGGGCGCCAGCCGAGCTTCATTGCATCCAGGCAGGCAGGGCCGTCCCGTTGCTGCTGCGGCGCAAGGCCGACGTGTCCACGCACACCGAGTTGCGATGCGTGGCTGATCAGCGCGGTGCGGCGCCGCCCAGGACCGTACGGTTTCGTTTCGAAAATGAGATGCGAATCACCAGAACACGCGCCATCGCGGCGGCCACTCCCACTCGATCGCGGTTCATTCGAGAAACAAGTCGGCGATCATCGAGCGCAGCCACCGATTCGCCGGATCGTGGTGGAAGCGTTCGTGCCAATGCTGCTTGATGGCGAAGGTGGGAAGTTCAAAAGGCGGCACCAGGGTCTTGACAGTGGCGATCCGACCCAGCATCTGGGCGACCCGCTCCGGTACCGTTGCGACAAGGTCAGACTGTGCGAGCAGGTTGCCCAGTCCCGGCAAAGTTGGCAGGGACAGTGCGACCCGCCGCTCAACCCCCATGCGCTTCAGCTGCTGCTCCAGCAGGTCGTGACCCGTCCCAGGCGCTGTGATCGCAACGTGCCGCTCGCGCTTGAACAGCGTCATCGTCATGCGTCGTTCAACACGCGGATGGTCCTTTCGCACGACGCATGCAAAGCCTTGCTCAAAAAGCTGCTGCTGGTAGAAGCCCGCCTCAAGTTCCGGCATGAAGCCGACGGCCAGGTCGGACTCGCCGCTCTCCAGCAGCCGCCGTGTGTCGGGCCCGATGCGAAGCACCTCGATGTGGATCGAAGGCGCCACCTCGGCGACGCGGTGGATCAGACGCGGCAGAAATTCAAGGTGACTGACGTCCGTCATGCTGATCCTGAAATGCCGACGGGAACTCCCGGGGTCGAACACGACCTGCTGTCGGGTTGCCATCCGCAAGAGTTCCAGGGCTTGCCGCAGCGGGCCCAGTAGGTCGGTGGCGTGCGGCGTAGGAACCATCCCTGCGGCAGTGCGCACGAAGAGCGGATCGTTGAACTGGCGGCGCAGCCGGGCGAGCGCGAGGCTCACCGACGTCTGCGGAATATCAAGGTTTTCAGCGGCGCGCGTGACGCTACGGGTCTTGTAGACCTCATCAAACACCGCAAGAAGCCGCATGTCCATTATTTAAATTCCTGCTGAGAAGTATGGACGGTATCGCATCGACGTAATCATGGCCAGAACCTAGAGTCGCCGCAAATGGACATCGTTCTGAGCCATCAAAACCGGAGACACACCATGCATCGTCGTCAGTCATTCAACTGGCTGCTTTCCCTCTCTCTAGGCCTGGCCGCGGCCTCGCTGCACGCGCAGCAATACCCCAAGGGGCCTGTTCACCTCATCGTGCCCTTCGCGGCCGGTTCGACGCCCGACCTCGTTGCCCGCCTTGTCGGCGAGCGGCTCGGGGCGCGCCTGGGTCAACCGATCGTGGTGGACAACAAGCCGGGAGCTTCCGGCAACATCGGCACCAACGCGGTGGCCAAGGCGGAACCCGATGGACAGACCCTTGGAGTGGGCATTGCCGGCACCTTGGCGGTGAATGCGCTGCTCTACAAGAAGATGCCCTACGACGCCGCCCACGACCTCGAGCCCATTACCGTCGCCGCGTCTCAGCCCGCTGTCCTGGTGACGTCTTCCAAGTTCGCAGCGGACAGCGCCAACGATCTGCTCGCCCGGTTGAAGAAGAACCCGGGCAAGTACAGCTTCGCGTCCATCGGAGCGGGATCGGCCTCACACCTGGCGATGCAAGCGCTCTCCGCGCGCACGGCCGCCAACCTTGTGCACGTGCCCTATCCCGGCTCAGGCGCCGCGGTCACGGCAATCATTTCGGGCGAGGTCGACATGGGTGTGCTGCCGGCTGCTGCCGTCATGCCTTTTGTGAAGTCTGGACGGATCACGGCCCTGGCGGTCGCCTCATCAAAGCGCTCGGCGCTTCTTCCGCAATTGCCGACGCTCGCGGAAGCGGGCGCGCCGGAAATCCAGGCGGATGCTTGGATCGGAATCGTGGCTCCGGCCAAAACGCCGCCTGAGATCGTCAATCGCCTGCGCAGCGCGCTCGTGCAGATTCTGGGCGAGCCAGCAGTGCAAGAGAAGCTCCGTGCCCAGTCCATGGATCCGGTGGCAAACACGCCGGCAGAATTTCGCAGCATGCTGACGGAGGAAGTGGCGCGCTGGCGGCCGGTGATCGAGAAGAACGGCATCACGCTTGACTAACCTGGAAGCAGACGAACATGAACACACAAGCCAACTCCGTTGCCGAACCGGCGCGCGACGTTCCCCTATTCGGCGAGTACGACGTCGTCGTATTGGGCGGGGGCCCCGCAGGAATGGCCGCCGCTTCCACCGCGGCGCGCAACGGTGCCAAGGTGCTGCTGACCGAGCGATACGGCTTCATGGGCGGCATGGGCACCGCGGCGGGCGTGACAAACTTTTGCGGACTCCACGCGAACGTGTTCGGCGCGATGAAGCAGGTGGTCCACGGCTTCGCGGATGACGTGCTCCGGCGAATGCGCGACCTGGACGGTCTCAGCGAGCCCCACCTGATATTCGGCAAGATCCTGGCGCAAGCGTATGACATGTCCGCCTTCAAATGTGCGGCCGATGGGGCGCTTGCGGCTGCTGGCGTACAGATCCTGTTCCACGCTCTGGCCGCAGCTGTGATCAGGACGCCGGACGGCCGAATCGACTCCGTGGTGCTGGAGACCAAGTCCGGGCGCCTTGCCGTGCGCGCGCAGTGCTTCATCGATTGCTCGGGTGATGCGGACATCGCGCATTGGGCGGGCGTGCCCACCGAAAAGGGCGACGAGGATGGCCACATGCTGTATCCCACGCTCCTGTTCCGGGTCGGGAACGTGGACGCGGAACGCGCAGGAGACGCATGGACACGTATCCCGGCGTTGATGGACAAGGCCGAAGCGGAAGGCGAGTTCAAGTTTCCCCGCCGCGGCGCCATCGTCCGTCCGCAGAAGCACCCCTACGAATGGCGCGCCAATGTCACTCAGTTGAAGATGCCGGACGGCAAGGCGATCGATGGCACCGACGCAAGCGCGCTCAGCGAAGGAGAGATCGAGGGTCGCCGGCAGATCGTCGAGTATCTGAAGTTCCTCCGTGCAAAGGTCCCGGGTTTCGAGAACGCCTATGCCCTGGACATTGCACCCCAGCTCGGCATCCGGGAAACCCGTCGACTGGTCGGCGAATACATGCTCACAGCTGACGACGTGCTCGGGTGCGTGGACTTCGAAGACACCATTGGGGTCAACGGCTGGCCGCTGGAAATGCATGTCGCCGGCGACGTGAAGTGGATGTGGCCCCCTATCCCTGAGTCGCGCGGCTACAACCAGCTGCCCTATCGGATGCTGCTGCCTCGCCGGTCGACTGCGGGTGGTGTCGACAACTTGCTGGTAGCGGGTCGTTGCGCGTCGATGACCCACGACGGGCAGTCCGCCGCTCGGGTGACCGGTGCTTGTTTCGCGATGGGCCAGGCTGCCGGCACGGCGGCCGCGCTGGCAGTGTCAGGTGGCGTGTCCGTCCATGACATCGACATCAAGCTGCTGCAACGGAAGATCGAGGATCAAGGTGCCTTCCTGGGACGCGGATCGTCGGAGGACGTCGCACCCATGAACGTCGTGAACTGAGCCGTGGCGCGCGAAGGACGCGCATCGTGGCGCGTCAAACGCCGAGCAGTTCCTCGAGCACGGCCGGTTCGGCGACGAGATCGGCGGACGGCCCGTGCCGCACGATCTTCCCCTTCTCCATCACCACCGCGCGGTCGGTGTGCGCGAGCACCTTGCGCCAGTCGCGGTCGACGATCAGCGTCGCGATGCCGGTCGAGCGGATGTCGGCGATCACGCGCCAGATCTCGGCCACGATCAGCGGCGCCAGCCCTTCGGTCGCCTCGTCGAGGATCATCAGCCGCGGGTTGGTCATCAGCGCACGGCCGATCGACAGCATCTGCTGCTCGCCGCCCGACAGCTGCTGGCCACCATGCGAGAGCCGCTCGGTCAGCCGGGGAAAGGTCGCCATCACGCGGTCGTAGGTCCAGTCGCGCTTGCCGTCGATGCCGGCGCGCGCGCTCATCACGAGGTTCTCGCGCACCGACAGGTTCGGGAAGATGCCTCGGCCCTCGGGCACGTAGCCGATGCCGCGCCGGGCCATCTTCTCGGGCGTCCAGCCGGTGACCTCCTGGCCGTCGAGCTTCACGTGGCCGGAGGCCGGCCGCACGTAGCCCATCAGCGAACGGATCAGCGTGGTCTTGCCCATGCCGTTGCGGCCCAGCAGGCCGACCGAGGTCGCGGCCGGGATCTCGACGTCGACGCCGCGCAGGATGTGGCTGTCGCCGTAGTAGGTGTTCAGGCCTTCGATCTTCAGCATCTCAGTTTTCCACCTTGTGACCGCGTGATCCGCGACGCATGAAACCGGCACAGCCCAATGCCAGGGATACCGCGGAACCGGCTTTGCCGGGCCGCTGGTATCGCCCCCTTGAGGGGGCGGCGCCGCAGGCGCTTCGGGGGTGTTTCATATCTCAATGATCCTCGCCCAGGTAGGCAGTTCGCACCTCGGGATTGGTCCGGATCGACGCCGGATCGCCGGTTGCGATCACCGTACCGTTGACCATCACCGTGATGCGGTCGGCGATGCGGAACACCGCGTCCATGTCGTGCTCCACCAGCAGGATCGCGTGCTGTGCCTTGAGGTTCGCGAGCAGGCCCAGCATGCGCTCGGTTTCTTCTGCGCCCATCCCGGCCAGCGGCTCGTCGAGCAGCAGCACGCGCGGCTTGGTCGCCAGGCACATCGCAACCTCGAGCTGGCGCTTGGCGCCGTGGCTCAAGGTGCCGGCGATGCGTTCCGCCACGCCGTCGAGGCCGGCCGCCGCCAATGCCTCATGGGCTGCGGCATTGCTCGCCGCGCACTGCCGCGAGGACTGCCAGATGGCCCACGGCCGCGGCGTCGCGGCCTGCGCCGCCAGGCGGCAGTTCTCCAGCACCGTGAACTCCGGGAAGATCGTGGTGCGCTGGTAGCTGCGCCCGACACCGGCCAGCGCGCGGCGGAACTGGGCCCGCGTCGTGATGTCCTCGCCGTCGAGCGTGATGCGGCCGTCGGACGCATCGATCTCGCCCGACAGCATGTTGATCAAGGTCGACTTGCCGGCGCCGTTGGTGCCGATCACCGCATGCACCTCGCCGCGGCGCAGGTCGAGCGTGACCGCATTGACTGCGACCAGGCCGCCGAAGCGGCGCGTCAAGGTTTCGACTGCCAGCAATGTGCTCATTCGGAAACCTCCGCGCGATGCGCTGCGGTATTCGCCTTGGGAGCGGCCCGGCGGCTCATGATGCAGCTCCCTTCGGCGACAGCCGCGCCGTGATGCCGATGATGCCCTTGGGCAGCAGCGCGACGAAGGCGATGATCGCCAGCCCCAGCGTCAGCTGCCAGTGGTCCGCCATCGGGCCGACCAGCGCATGGGTGGAGAGCAGTTCCTTCAGCAGCGTGAACGCCACCGCGCCGATCACCGCGCCGCGCAGGTGGCCCAGGCCGCCGAGGATGATCATGAGCAGCACTTCGCCGGAGTTGTGCCAGGCCAGCAGTTCGGGGTTGACGACGCCGTCGCGCGAGGCGACCAGGAAGCCCGCCAGCCCGGCCAGCGCGCCGGCGATCACGAAAGCCGCCAGCTTGTAGCCGTAGACCGGGAAGCCGGCCGCGCGCATGCGCTGCTCGTTGACGCGGATGCCGGCCAGCGCGGCGCCGAAGCGCGAGCGCCGGATCAGCGCCAGCAGGCCGTAGGTCGCCGCCAGCGCGGCCAGCACGAAGTAGAACTGCGTGTAGCGGTTCTCCATGTCCAGCGCGCCCAGGGCCGGTCGGATGTACATGTAGATGCCGTCGCTGCCGCCGCCGAGCGCGGTGTCGTGGAAGACGAAGAAGGCCATCTGCGCGAAGGCCAGCGTGACCATGATGAAGTAGACGCCGCGGGTGCGCAGGCTCAAGGCGCCGACGGCCAGCGCGTAGGCCGCGGCCGAGCCCATGGCCAGCGGCAGCAGCAGCGCGATCGAGCCGCCCTCCTTGCCGGAGCCGAGCACCGTGGCATAGGCGCCGATGCCGTAGAAGGCCGCATGGCCCAGGCTCACGAGCCCGGTCATGCCGACCAGCAGTTCGAGGCTCAGCGCGAAGATCGACAGGATCATCACCTTGACGACCAGGTCGGACATGTAGGGGCTCAGCATCGAGCCGAGCAGTGCCAGCGCGATCGCGCAGAGCACGGGGAGCCAGTGGTTCAGTTTCTTCATCTCAGTGGCCCATGGCGCGTGGCGCCTTCCGCGACGCGTGAAACCGGCGCAGTCAATACGGGGGATGCCGTGGAACCGGCTTTGCCGGGCCACTGGCGTCGCCCCCTGGAGGGGGAGGCGCCGCAGGCGCTTCGGGGGTGGTGTTTCATGTCAAGTCTTGCGTCCCATCAGTCCCTCGGGGCGCCAGATCAGCACGATCGCCATCAGCACGTACACGCCCATTCCGCTCAGCTCGGCGAAGAAGACCTTGCCGAAGGTGTCGACGAAGCCGACCAGCAGCGAGGCCACCAGCGCACCGGTGATCGAGCCGATGCCGCCGATCACCACCACCACGAAGCAGATGATCAGCACGCTCGCGCCCATGCCCGGGTAGACCGAGGACATCGGCGCCGCGATCATGCCGGCCAGCGCGGCCAGCGCCACGCCGGCCGCGAACACGATGCGGTAGAGCCGGCGGATGTCGATGCCGAGCCCGCGCACCATGTCGCGGTTGCTGGCGCCGGCGCGGATCATCATGCCCAGCCGCGTGCGGTTGACCACGAAGTACAGGCCCACCGCCAGCAACACGCAGGCCGCCGAGGCGAAGAGCCGGTACCACGGGTAGCTCATGAGGTCGCCGAGCGCGAAGCTGCCCTCGAGCCAGGGCGGCGCCTTGACGCCGTGGACGTCGTTGCCGACCAGCAGCGAGCGCAGTTCCTCGAACACCAGGATCAGGCCGTAGGTCATCAGCACCTGCTGCAGGTGGTCGCGCTGGTAGAGGTAGCTGAAGAAGGCCCACTCGAGCACGTAGCCGAACACCGCGGCCAGCACCACGCCGGCCGCCAGCATCACGATGAACTGGTCGCCGAACAGCGGCGACAGCGCGAAGGCCATGTAGGCGCCCAGCATGTAGAAGCTGCCGTGCGCCAGGTTGATCACGCCCATGATGCCGAAGATCAGCGTCAGGCCGGAAGCCACCAGGAACAGCAGCAGCCCGTACTGCACGGAGTTCAGGCACTGAACGAGAAAGGTACCGAAGTCCACAAGCAGATTCTTGGTAAGGGGGTCGTTGAAGGCCGGGTTTTTCGTGGAATGCCGCGGAACCGGCTTCGCCGGGCCGCTGGCATTGCCCCCGGCAGGGGGTGGGCGGGCTACACGCAGTGAGCCCAACCTGGGGGGGAGTTACATCTTGCAGCCGCGGGCCGGGTCGGAGAGGTTCTTGACGGCGATGCTCACCATCTTGTTCTCGTTGCCCTCGACCTTGCGCAGGTAGAAGTCCTGCACCGGGTTGTGCGCCTTGCTGATCGTGAAGGCGCCGCGCGGGCTGTCGATCTTCGCCTTCTCGATGGCACCGGCGAACTCGGCCTTCTTGCTGATGTCGCCCTTGACCGCGGCGAGGCCGATCGCCAGCATCTGGGCCGCGTCGTAGCCCTGCACCGCATACACGTCGGGCTGCAGCTTGAAGGACTTGGCGTAGGCGGTGCGGAAGGCGGTGTCGCGCGGCGTGTTCAGGCCGTCGGCGTAGTGCAGCGTGGTCAGCATGCCCTGGGCGGCTTCGCCCTGCGCTTCGAGCGTGCCGTCGGTCAGGAAGCCCGGGCCGACCAGCGGGATGGTCTTGTGGAGGCCGGCCGCCGCGTAGTCCTTGACGAACTTGACCGCCCCGCCGCCGGCGAAGAAGGAGTACACCACGTCCGGCTTGGCCGCCGCGATCTCGGTCAGCAGGGCCTGGAACTCGACGTTCGGGAACGGCACGGTGAGCTGCTTGTCCACCTTGCCGCCGGCCTTCTCGAAGCCTTCCTTGAAGCCGGCCACCGACTCGTCGCCGGCCGCGTACTTCCAGGTGATGGTCATCGCCTTCTTCTTGCCCTGCTTGCCCGCCACCTCGCCCATGGCGTAGGCCGGCTGCCAGTTCGAGAACGAGCTGCGGAAGATGTTCTGCGCGCACATCGGGCCCGTGACGGCGTCGGCGCCGGCGTTCGGCACGATCAGCACGGTGCCGCTTTCCTTGGCCGCCTTGGCCATCGCCATCGCCACGCCCGAATGCACCGTGCCGACGATGACGTCGACGTTGTCGCGCTTGATCAGCTTGTTGACGTTGTCGGTGGCCTTGGCCGGGTCCGACTCGTCGTCGACCTTGACGAACTCGATCTCGCGGCCGCCGAGTTTGCCGCCCTGTTCCTCGATGCGCAGCTTGAAGCCGTTCTCGATGGCGACGCCGAGCGCGGCATAGGTGCCGCTGAACGGCAGCATCAGGCCCACCTTCAGCTTGCCCTGCTGGGCATGGCCCAGGGTGGCGATACACGCCAGCGCCAGGGCTGTGAGTGTGGTGCGTGCGACGCGGTGGCTCATGGGAAGCTCTCCTTCGGTTGATTGAAATTACTTTACAGCTAAACTATTCATGACTCAAGTAAGAGTTTCCCCCAGGGCTGCCGGTTCGTCGCGCGTGCGAGCCGGCAGGTCAAGAGGAGCTTTCTGACTTGATGAATGAAACGGTCGCCACTATCGCTGTTTCGGGCTGATCGCGATGCGGGGAATGCCCGCAGTCCGGGATCTCCACCAACCGGGTCTGCGGCACGTGCTCGGCGATGCCGCGAATCTGCCGCAGTGTGCCGTACTCGTCGTCGACGCCCTGGATCGCGAGCACCGGGCAGCGGATGCCGTCGAGCTCGGGCTCGATGTTCCATTGCCGGAAGGGCGGGTGCAGCCAGATCCGGTTCCAGCCCCAGAAGGCCGAGTCGACGTCGTCGTGGTAGCGGCCGAGCTTCTGGCGCAGGTCGGTCTCCAGGTAGGCCTGGCGCGCCATCTCGATGTTGGCGACCGTCACGTCCTCGACCAGGATGTGCGGTGCCATCGCCACCAGCCCGGCCACGCGCTCGGGGAACTCGGCGGCGTAGAGCAGCGAGATCGAGCCACCGTCGCTGTGGCCGAACAGCCAGGGTTTTTCTTCGAGGCCGATGGCGTCGAAGAAGGCCGGCAGCACCTCGTGCGCCTGGCGGTGCATGAAGTCGACGTCCCAGGTCTCGTCGGCGTCGCGCGGCGTCGAGCGGCCGTAGCCGGGGCGCGAGAACACCAGCCCGCGGAAGCCGCCGGCCGCGCACAGGCGCTCGGGGAAGTCCTTCCACATCGCGATCGAGCCGAGGCCTTCGTGCAGGAAGACGACCAGCGGGGCGTCGCTGCGCTCGGGGGCGATCAGCGCGTACTCGACGCGCACCTCCTTGCCTCGCCATTGGATGGCGGCGAATTCGGAGTCGGTGCTCATGGTTTCGCCGCCGGGCCGCCCCAAGGCGAAACGCGCCCCCTCGGGGGGCAGAGAGGACACGAAGTGCCGAACGTGGGGGTCATTTCTGCTCCCGCTCGCGAAGACGGAAGCGCTGGATCTTGCCGGTGGCCGTCTTCGGCAGTTCATCCACGAACTCGATGAAGCGCGGGTACTTGTAGGGCGCCAGGCGTTCCTTCACGAAGGCCTTGAGCTCTTCGTCGGTGGCCGAGCGGCCGTCCTTCAGCACCACGTAGGCCTTGGTCTTGGTCAGCCCGTCGGCGTCTTCCTTGCCGATCACCGCCGCCTCGAGCACGGCCGGATGCTGCATCAGCGTGGCCTCGACCTCGAAGGGCGAGACGTAGATGCCGCTGACCTTGAGCATGTCGTCGCTGCGCCCGGCATAGGTGTAGTAGCCGTCGGCGTCTCGCGAGTACTTGTCGCCGCTCTTGGTCCAGCCGTCGCGGAAGGTCTCGGCGCTCTTTTCCGGATTGCCCCAGTACATGATGGCCGTGCTGGGACCCTTGATGTAGAGGTCGCCGACCTCGCCGACCCCGACCGGCTGGCCGTCCTCGCCGCGCAGCTCGATCTCGTAGCCCTCGACCGGCTTGCCGGTGGTGCCGTAGCGGATGTCACCGGGCCGGTTCGAGAGAAAGATGTGGAGCATCTCGGTCGAGCCGATGCCGTCGACGATCTCGCAGCCGAAGTGGGCCTTGAAACGCTGCGCGATCTCGCCCGGCAGCGCCTCGCCGGCGGAGGAGCACATGCGCAGCGCCACCGCTTCGCGCGCCGGCAGGTGGGGCGAGGCCAGCATGCCGGCAAAGCCGGTGGGCGCGCCGAAGAACACGGTCGGCTTGAGGCCTGTCTGGCCGGTCCAGCGCTTGAAGGTGGCGTCGGGCGTCGGCCGCTCGGCCATCAGCAGCACGGTGGCGCCGACCGACAGCGGGAAGGTCAGCGCGTTGCCGAGGCCGTAGGCGAAGTACATCTTGGCGGCCGAGAAGCAGACGTCGTCTTCGGTCAGGCCCAGCACCGGCTTGCCGTAGAGCTCGGCGGTCCACCAGGGGTTGGCGTGGGTATGGACCGTGCCCTTGGGCTTGCCGGTGGAGCCCGAGGAGTAGAGCCAGAAGGCGTGGTCCTGGGGCGTGGTGGCGGCGGGTGCCGCGAGCGGCTCGCTGGCGGCGATGGCCGAGTCGAAGTTCTGCGCGCCGTCAGGCAGCGCGCCGGTGGGCTGCGAGACGAACAGGGCGCGCACCGGGTTCGGTCCCTTCGAGCACTTCGCCATGGCCTCCTGCAGCACCGGCAGCAGCGCGCCCGACACCAGCGCCGCGGTGGCGCCGCTGTGGGCGAGCATGTAGGCGTAGTCGTCGGCCGTGAGCAGCGTGTTGACCGCCACCGGCACGACGCCGGCATAGAGGCTGCCGAGGAAGCCGACCGGCCAGTCGCTGCTGTCGAGCATCAGCAGCAGCACGCGGTCCTCGCGCCGCACGCCGCTGGCGAGCAGGGCGGCGGCGAGGCGGCGCGCGCGGTCCTCGAGCTGGCCGTAGCCGAGTGCGCCGCGGTCGTCGATGTAGGCCGCCTTGGTGGCGCGGCCGCGGTTCAGCGCGAACAGGTGTTCGGCGAAGTTGAAGGTGTCAGGCAGGTTCATCGTGTGTCTCCTCGGGTCCCATCTTGTCGGCAGGCGGCCTACTGGAGGCCGAGCTGCGCCAGCACCGCGGGGCTGGCCTGCACCGCGCTGCGGCGGTGATAGAAGTCCAGCGCCCGCAGGCCGCCGAGTTCGGCGCCGCCGCCGGCGCGCCCCGGGCCGCCGTGCATCGACATCGGCATCACGTTGCCGTGGCCGGTCTGCGCCTGCGCCACCTCGGGCGTGATCACGTGCACCCGGCCATGGCTGGCGGCGAGCCGTACCGCGGCCTGGCCGAGCGCCGCATCGTCCGCGCCATAGAGCGAGGTCACCAGCGAGCCCTGGCCGCGGTGGGCCAGCGCCACCGCGTGGTCGAGATCGCGGTACGGCAGCAGCGTGGCGACCGGGCCGAAGACCTCGATGTCGTGCACCAGGCCCGCCGCGTCGGCATCGCGCGCGCCCAGCAGCACCGGGCCGATGCAGGCCGCGATCGCCGGATCGGCATCGACCAGTGCCCGGGCGCTGCCGTCGTGCAGCACGTCGGCCTGCGCCTTGAGCTGTTCCAGCCCTTCGCGCACCGCGACGAGTTGGGCGCGACTGACCAGCGAGCCCATGCGCACGCTCTCATTGCGCGGATTGCCGACCGTGACGCCGGCCAGCTTCGTGCCAAGCGCTTCGGCCGCGGCGTCGTAGAGCGCGGCGGGCACCAGGATGCGCCGGATCGCGGTGCATTTCTGGCCCGACTTCACGGTCATCTCGCGCACCACCTCGCGCACCAGCAGGCTGAAAGCCTCGCTGCCGGTCGTGGCGTCGGGCAGCAGCAGGGCCGAGTTCAGGCTGTCGGCCTCGATGTTCACGCGCACCGAGCGCTGCGCCACCGCCGGGTGCGAGCGGATCACGGCGCCGGTCTCGGCCGAGCCTGTGAACGAAACGACGTCGAAGGGCTCGAGCTGGTCCATCAGGCCAGACGAGCTGCCGCAGATCACCGACAGCGCGCCGGCCGGCAACACGCCGGCCTCGACCACGTCGCGCACCATGCGCTGCGTGAGCCAGGCGGTGGAGGTGGCGGGCTTGACGATCACCGGCACGCCCGAGAGCAGCGCCGGTGCGGCCTTTTCCCAGAGACCCCAGGACGGAAAGTTGAAGGCGTTGATGAACAGCGCCACGCCGCGCGTCGGCACCTGCAGGTGCTGCGACAGGAAGACCGGCTCCTTGCCGAGCTTGGCGGCGTCGCCGTCGCGCAGCGCGCGCACGTCGCCGAGCGCATCGCCCCACTTGGCGTACTGGCCGAGCGTGAAGATCGCGCCGTCGATGTCGACCGCCGAGTCGTTCTTCACGGTGCCCGAATTGGCCGTGGCGATCTCGTAATAGGCGTCGCGGTGGGTCTGCAGCACCTTGACGATCGCGGCCAGCAGTACAGCGCGCTCGCGGTAGGTGAGGGCACGCAACGCGGCGCCGCCGGTTTCTCGTGCAAAGCGGAAGGCGCTGTTCAGGTCGAGCCCGGTGGCGTCGACCCGTGCCAGTTCGGTGCCGAGCACCGGGTCGACGAGCGCCGTGCCGGCGCCGCTGCCGGCCTGCCAGCGGCCGGCGACGTAGTTGGGAAGTAGTTCAGTCATTTCGGATGGTTCCAATCGTCTGTTCGGGAAACACCGCGGAACCGGCTTTGCCGGGCCGCTGGTGTTGCCCCCTGCAAGGGGGTGGGCGGCTACACGCAGTGAGCCAACCTGGGGGTGTGCGTCATTTACTGAACTGGATTTGCCCTTCGGGCAGCAGGTAGAGAACCAGCGCGCGGCCTTGCGCGACGGTGGGGTGATGGGCGCTCCCGGGCGGATAGACGCACCAGCCGGCCGGCCGGCCATCGAAGGTCGCGTCGCCTTCCAGCGGCATGATCAAATCGATCTCGCCGTTCGGATGCGTGTGGTGCGGGCCGGCGATGTCGCGCATGTCGACCACGTCGACCGAGAATCGGCCGAGCGCGTCCTCGGCCTTGAAGACGCGTCCATAGCGGATGCCGCCGCCTTCGCGATCGCACAGCCAGCCTTCGGCGACGCCGTCGATGCAGGCCTGCTTGAGCTGCTCGAAGCGCGTGCTGCCGGCGCCGTGCTGGCTGTTGAGCCAGCGGTCGAGGTCCTGGTCGAGCGGGCGGCCGGCAATCTGGCCCGTGAGCTCGGCGACGAGTTGGTGGAAGCTGTCTTTGGACATGGAAGTGTTCATGCGTGGGAGTTGAACTTGCGGCAATCGGCTGCGTGCAGTATCTTGCCTGTGCATGAACCATAAGCACCGACCACAAAGGTGTCAAGCAATATAATGCATGTACAGGTGTTAACCCTTAGCCGAACTGCCGGCCGAGCGAAAGCGAGTCATGAACCAGCGAGCTGAGGAGGCGGTGCTGTCCGCCTCTCCCGAAGTCCCCGCGCCGCCCGAGGAGGCGAAGAACCCTTTGCTGGCGGCCCTCGGCGAGCGCGTGCGCAACCTGCGCGCGCGCCGCGGCCTCACGCGCAAGGCGGTGGCACTGGCGGCCGACGTGTCGGAGCGGCACCTGGCGAATCTCGAATACGGGATCGGCAACGCCTCGATCCTGGTGCTGCAGCAGGTCGCGACCGCGCTCCAGTGCTCGCTGGCCGAGCTGGTCGGCGACGTCACGACCATTTCGCCCGAATGGCTGCTGATCCGCGAACTGCTCGAGAACCGCAGCGAGGCCGACCTGCGCCGGGCCCGCGTCGCGCTCGGCGAACTGCTCGGCACCGCGGCGGGCGACCCGGCGCGGCATCGGCGGATCGCGCTGATCGGGCTGCGCGGCGCCGGCAAGTCCACCCTCGGCCAGATGCTGGCCGACGACCTGGAGATGCCCTTCATCGAGCTGAGCCGCGAGATCGAGAAGGTCGCCGGCTGCAGCGTGCGCGAGATCCACGACCTCTACGGCACCAACGCCTACCGCCGCTACGAGCGCCGGGCGCTCGAGGAAACAGTGCAGATCTACGGCGAGGTGGTGATCGCCACGCCGGGCGGCATCGTCTCCGACCCGGCCACCTTCAACCAGCTGCTGGCCCACTGCACCACGGTCTGGCTGCAGGCCGCGCCCGAAGAACACATGGGCCGCGTTGCCGCCCAGGGCGACACGCGCCCGATGGCGGCCAGCAAGGAAGCCATGGACGACCTGCGGCGCATCCTGAGCGGCCGGGCCGCGTTCTATTCGAAGGCCGATATCAGCGTCGACACCGGTGGGCAAGACCTGGCGCGCAGCTTCGAACGCTTGCGCAGCGCCGTGCGCGAAACCATGCGCCATTCCGGCTGAGCGGCCCCCAGGAGGCGCCGGCCGGTGCTCGGACGCGGCCTGTAAAAAAGTCATTCGAGGGTTGACGCGCGCCAGAACATGCAGCATGATGCATGTTCTGGCGATCGACAAATGCACTATTGTTCCTCGTCAGTCCCCGACACCCCCAGGAGACCCGCATGACCGACAGCACCCAAGCCCTTCGCGTGGATTACCGCACCGACCCCACGCAGTACCGCCACTGGAAACTCAGCGTCGAGGGCCCGGTGGCCCGCCTGTCGCTCGACATCGCGGAAGACGGCGGCATCCGCCCCGGCTACAAGCTCAAGCTCAACAGCTATGACCTGGGCGTGGACATCGAACTCAACGACGCCCTCAACCGCGTGCGCTTCGAGCACCCCGAAGTCCGCTCGGTGATCGTCACCAGCGGCAAGGACCGGATCTTCTGCTCGGGCGCCAACATCTTCATGCTCGGCGTCTCGAGCCATGCCTGGAAGGTGAACTTCTGCAAGTTCACCAACGAGACCCGCAACGGCATCGAGGACACGTCGAAGCACTCGGGCCTGAAGTTCATCGCCGCGGTGAACGGCGCCTGCGCCGGCGGTGGCTACGAGCTGGCGCTCGCCTGCGACGAGATCATCCTGGTCGACGACCGTTCTTCTTCCGTCTCGCTGCCGGAAGTGCCGCTGCTCGGCGTGCTGCCCGGCACCGGCGGCCTGACCCGCGTGACCGACAAGCGCCGCGTGCGCCATGACCTGGCCGACATCTTCTGCACCAGCGTCGAAGGCGTGCGCGGCCAGCGCGCGGTCGACTGGCGCCTGGTCGACGCGATCGCCAAGCCGGCCCAGTTCGCCGCCACGGTGCAGGAGCGCGCCGCCAAGCTGGCCGAAGGCAGCGACCGCCCGGCCGGCGGCAAGGGAGTGAGCCTCGCGCGCCTCGAGCGCGAAGACGGCGCCGACAGCCTGCGCTACGAGCACGTCACGGTCGAGATCGACCGCGCGCGCCGCACCGCGACCCTGACCGTCAAGGCGCCCACGGGCGCGCAGCCGGCCGACATCGCCGCGATCGAAGCCGCGGGCGCCGCCTGGTGGCCGCTCGCGATGACGCGCCAGCTCGACGACGCCATCCTCAACCTGCGCACCAACGAGCTCGACATCGGCACCTGGCTGCTCAAGACCGAGGGCGACGCCCAGGCCGTGCTGGCCAGCGAYGCCACGATGGTGGCCCACAAGGACCATTGGCTGGTGCGCGAAACGCTCGGCGCGCTGCGCCGCACGCTGGCCCGCCTGGATGTCTCGTCGCGCAGCCTGTTCGCGCTGGTCGAGGCCGGCTCCTGCTTCGCCGGCACGCTGGCCGAACTCGCCTTCGCGGCCGACCGCGCCTACATGCTGGCCTTGCCCGACGATGCCGCCAAGGCGCCCAGGCTGACGCTCGACGAACTCAACTTCGGCTTCTTCCCGATGGTCAACGACCAGAGCCGCCTGCAGCGCCGCTTCTACGAGGAGACGGCGCCGATGGAAGCCGCACGCGCCGCAGCCGGCCAGGCGCTCGACGCCGACGAGGCCCTGAAGCTCGGGCTGGTCACGGCCGCGCCCGACGACATCGACTGGGACGACGAGATCCGCATGGCGATCGAGGAACGCGCCGCGATGTCGCCCGACGCGCTGACCGGCCTCGAAGCCAACCTGCGCTTCGCCAGCAAGGAGAACATGAACACGCGCATCTTCGGGCGGCTCACCGCCTGGCAGAACTGGATCTTCAACCGCCCCAACGCGGTCGGCGCCAAGGGTGCGCTGAAGGTCTACGGCACCGGCGAGAAAGCCGGCTTCGACTTGAACCGCGTCTGATCCACCCCGCCCGCAACGAACCCGAGGAACATGCCATGAGCACGATCAACTACAGCGAGAAGATCCCGAACAACGTCAACCTGAGCGAAGACCGCACCTTGCAGCGTGCGCTCGAAGGCTGGCAGCCGAACTTCATCAACTGGTGGGACGACGTGGGCCCCGAAGGCTCGACCAACTTCGACGTGTACCTGCGCACCGCCGTGAGCGTCGACCCGAACGGCTGGGCCCAGTTCGGCCACGTGAAGATGCGCGACTACCGCTGGGGCATCTTCCTCAACCCGGGCGATGCGGAGCGCAAGATCCACTTCGGTGACTCGCTCGGCGACAAGGCCTGGCAGGACGTGCCCGGCGAGCACCGCGCCAACCTGCGCCGCATCATCGTCACGCAGGGCGACACCGAGCCGGCGTCGGTCGAGCAGCAGCGCCACCTCGGCCTGACCTGCCCGAGCCAGTACGACCTGCGCAACCTGTTCCAAGTCAACGTCGAGGAAGGCCGCCACCTGTGGGCCATGGTCTACCTGCTGCACAAGTACTTCGGCCGCGATGGCCGCGAAGAAGCCGAAGCCCTGCTGCAGCGCCAGTCCGGCGACCAGGACAACCCGCGCATCCTCGGCGCCTTCAACGAGAAGACGCCCGACTGGCTGGCCTTCTTCATGTTCACGTACTTCACCGACCGCGACGGCAAGTTCCAGCTGTCGGCGCTGGCCGAGAGCGCCTTCGACCCGCTGGCGCGCACCACCAAGTTCATGCTGACCGAAGAAGCGCACCACATGTTCGTGGGCGAGAGCGGCGTGTCGCGCGTGCTGCAGCGCACCGCGCAGGTCATGAACGATCTCAAGACCGACGATCCGCAAAAGGTGCGCGCGGCCGGCGCCATCGACCTGGGCACCATCCAGCGCTACCTGAACTTCCACTACAGCGTGACCATCGACCTGTTCGGCGCCGACCAGTCGAGCAACGCCGCCATCTTCTACAGCTCCGGCCTCAAGGGCCGCTACGAGGAAGGCAAGCGCACCGACGACCACGTGCTCAAGGGCCAGACCTACAAGGTGCTCGAAGTGCAGAACGGCCAGCTCGTCGAGAAAGACGTGCCGATGCTCAACGCGCTCAACGAAGTGCTGCGCGACGACTTCATCAAGGACTCGGTGGCCGGCGTGCAGCGCTGGAACAAGGTGCTCGAGAAGGCCGGCATCCCGACCCGCCTGACCGTGCCGCACAAGGCCTTCAATCGCCAGATCGGCGCCCTGGCCGGCATCAAGGTGTCGCCCGAAGGCCGGGTGGTGAACGAGGCCGAATGGGCCGCGAAGAAGAGCGAATGGCTGCCGACCCCCGAGGACTTCGCTTTCGTGGCATCGTTGATGGGCCGCGTGGTCGACCCGGGCAAGTTCGCCGGCTGGATCGCGCCGCCGGTGATGGGCATCAACCGCCAGCCGGTCGATTTCGAGTACGTGAGGTTCGGTTAGATGTTGCTCGCCCCCAGGTTGCCCGGCACTTCGTTTCCGGGCGCCCACCCCCTGCCGGGGGCAACACCAGCGGCCTGGCAAAGCCAGTTCCGCGGTGTTTCACGAAGGGGCCTGCGCTTTGCGCGGCCGGGGCGTACAGAGGTGTTGAGCGGTGATTGGCCGTCGGGGCGATAGAGGAGATACACATGGATATGGCGGTCGATATCAACGTCATCAGGCAGCACCTGATCGACCCCGAGATCTGCATTCGGTGCAACACCTGCGAGGCGATCTGCCCGGTCAATGCGATCACGCATGACGAGCGCAACTACGTCGTGCGCGCCGATGTCTGCAACAGCTGCATGGCCTGCATCTCGCCGTGCCCGACCGGCTCGATCGACAACTGGCGCACCATGCCCCTGGTGCGCGCCTATTCGATCGAGGAGCAGCTGACCTGGGACGAGTTGCCGGCCGAACTCACGCCCGAGCAGCTCGAGGCCGAAGGCGTCGGCGCGCCGCAGGAGGCGCTGATGCAAGTGCCGGCGGCGCCGCCGCAGCCGCCGGCCGCGCCCGGCGAAGCGGTCTTCAATTCCGCCCAGTACGGCGCCACCGTGCCGCCCTGGTCGGCGGCTCACGCCTACACCAACCTGCATCCGCCGAAGAACCCGACCACGGCCACGGTGGTCGGCAACTTCAACTGCACGGAGGCCGGCTACGAGAACCAGACCCACCACATCGTGCTCGACTTCGGTGCCATGCCGTTCCCGGTGCTCGAGGGCCAGTCGATCGGCATCATTCCGCCCGGCACCGATGCCAACGGCAAGGCGCATTTCGCGCGCCAGTATTCGATTGCCAGCCCGCGCAACGGCGAGCGGCCCGGCTACAACAACATCTCGCTGACCGTGAAGCGGGTGCTGGAAGACCACCAGGGCAAACCGGTGCGCGGCGTGGCCAGCAACTATGTGTGCGACCTCAAGGTCGGCGACAAGGTGCAGGTGATCGGGCCCTTCGGCACCTCGTTCCTGATGCCGAACCATCCGAAGTCGCACATCGTGATGATCTGCACCGGCACCGGCAGCGCGCCGATGCGCGCGATGACCGAATGGCGCCGGCGGCTGCGCAAGAGCGGCAAGTTCGAGAGCGGCAAGCTGATGCTGTTCTTCGGCGCCCGCACGCAGCAGGAGCTGCCGTACTTCGGCCCGCTGCAGACCTTGCCGAAGGACTTCATCGACATCAACTTCGCTTTCTCGCGCACGCCGGGAAGCCCCAAGCGCTACGTGCAGGACCTGATGCGCGAGCGCGCCGCCGACCTGGCCGAGTTGCTGAAGGATGGCCAGACGCACTTCTATGTTTGCGGCTTGAAGAGCATGGAAGAGGGCGTCGTGCTGGCGCTGCGCGACGTCGCGACCGACAGCGGGCTGGATTGGGATACGGTCGGTGCGGACCTCAAGCGCGAGGGGCGCCTGCACCTCGAAACCTACTGATGAAGTTCGCCGACTTCCACGAGGGCCAGGCCATCGAGGCCGGCCCCTACCTCGTGACCGAGGCGGAAGTCTTGCAGTTCGCGCGGGCCTACGACCCGCAGTGGTTTCACACCGATGCCGATGCAGCCGCCGAAGGCCCTTTCGGCGGCCTGATCGCGAGTGGCTGGCACACCAGCGCGATCGCGATGCGCCTGGTCGCCGATGCCGCGCTGGCGGGCTCCGAATCCTTCGCCTCGCCGGGCCTGGCCTTCCTCAAGTGGCCGAACCCGGTGCGCCCGGGCGACATCTTGCGGCTGGTGGCCGACGTGATCGAAGTGCGCCGCTCGGAGAAGAGGCCGCACCTTGGCATCCTGCGCTGGCGCTGGCGGCTGTTCAACCAGCGTGAGCTGCCGGTGCTCGACCTCGAGGCGACCAGCCTGTTCAGGCTGGCGGCTTGAAGACGGGATCAGCGCCATTTCCGGCTCATATCAGTTGCTCCGCCGCGCTTGGCGCGACCCGCGACATATGAAGCCGGCGCAGTCCGATGCCAGGGATACCGCGGAACCGGCTTTGCCGGGCCGCCGGTATCGCCCCCCTTGAGGGGGGAGGCGCCGCAGGCGCTTCGGGGGGTGCTTCATTTCAGTCCGCCGCTGCCGGCGCCGCCCGCCACTCCTCCTTGGCCACCAGCACCGGCGTGGCCGGTTGCAGCACGAAGTTCGGCGACATGATCTGCACGCCGTACTCGTTGAACACATCCTGGATGTGGCCGTGCAGGACGCTGAGCACGTCGTACTTGGGCGCGCCCGCGCGCAAGAAGACGTTGAGTTCGTATTCGACGTAGAAATCCTGCAGCCTCACCTGTCGCACCGTGGGCGGCGGTTCGACCAGCAGATCGGGAGTGCGCCGGGCGGCCATCACGAGCATCGCCTGCACCTGGCGCCAGGGGCTGTCGTAGCCGATCGTGACCGAGGTCGACAACGCGATGCCGCCGCCGCTGGTCTTGGTGGTGTCGCTCGAATTGAGGATGCGCGTCCCGACCACCACCGAGTTGGGCAGCGTCACCTCCTGGTCGAGCCGGTTGCGCAGCTTGGTCGAGAGCGTGCCGAGCTCGACMACGTAGCCCTCGGATTCGCCGATCTGCACGTAGTCGCCGGGCCGCAGCGCACGCGAATAGATCAGCACGAAGCCCGACATGATCTGCGACACGACGCCGGACGACCCGAGCGTCACCAGCACGCCGAAGAACACGCTCAGGCCCTTGAACGCATTGGAGTCGGAGCCGGGGATGAAGGGATAGGCGACCACCGCGGCGAACAGCCACACCAGCACCACCGTCAACCGGCGCGTGGCGCCGATGGTGTCGCTCTGCAGCGCCGCCACCTTCACGCCGCTGGCGTGCGCGGCGTTGAAAAGCGCATGCAGGCCGCGAACTCCCAGGTGCGCCAGCAGGAAGATCAGGGCGACCATCGCCAGGTCGGGCAGCGCGTGCAGCACCGCGACCGCGACCTGCGAGGCCACGGCGATCAGCGAGGTGTCGAGTGTCTCGCCCCAGGGGTAGGTGTAGGGGAAGCGGGTCAGCACGTAGGCCAGCCAGACATACGCCGCCACCCCCATCAGCGCGATCTTGAACCACTGGATCGCATAGCCCAGCACCGAGACCGCGATGCGGCGGGCGTCGAACAGCGGCCGGGATGCCGCACGCTCGCGCAGCCCCCGGGTACGGGCCCCGATGGCGCGGGTCAGATGCTGCAGCCCGATCAGCACCGCGAAGAGCGCCAGCGTGGCGAGCGCAATCCAGCCGAGCGAGGCCGCGAACAGGCGCCCGCTGCTTTGCGCCTGGCGCGCCAGCAGTGCCTGGTGCAGCCGCGAGGCGGCCTGCGCAGCCACCTGCGCCAGCGCCGGATCGCCGGGCTCCAGGTCGCTGGCGAAGACCGCGAACAGCGTCCCGCCGTCGAGCATCACCGCGTAGCCCGGCACGCCTTCGTGGGCGAAGCTCGCGACCTCGACCGGGGCACCCAGGCTGGTCAGCGGAATGTCGCCGATGCGCTCGGCTGCCCGGCTGGCGCGCTGCTGCGGCGAGAGGCCGAACATCGGCACCCGGAAGACGAAGACCGTGCGGTTCCAGACCTTCAGCGTGGCGCCGGTGGAGGGGGCCTCCTGGGCGCCCGCGCCGCCGGCCGCGCACAGCAGCAAGGCCAGCAGCCAGGGCCCCCGGCGCAGGGCCATCCCGAGAAGCACGAAGATGCGGACGAATCGAAAGAGCACCATCCCGGACTGCCGCATCAGGCGCCAGCGGCCGGGCGCGCCGCACACTGGCGGCCGTCCGGAGGGAGGGGCGCCTGCCCCGGTGCAAGCTTTCGACGGTCGTCCATGGGTGTTCCTTTCAGGTGCGGCCGCCGGAAAGTACACCACGATCGGCGGGCGCAGACAAGGCGCGCGGCCTCAGCCCGGCACGCGGCACGGCAGCACCGTGCCGCGGCTTTCGCCGAAGCCGATCCGCGCCGCGCCCGGCTTCTCGCACCAGCCGCGCAGCATGACGGCGTCGCCATCCTGCAGGAAGGCGCGCGGGTCGCCGTTCGCAAGCGTGATCGGTGCCTGGCCGCCGCGGGTCAGCTCGATCATGGCGCCAGCTTCGCCTGGACCCGGACCGGAGATGGTGCCGCTGCCGAACAGGTCGCCCGGGTTCAGGCTGCAGCCGCCGACGGTGTGGTGCGCGACCATCTGGGCGATGCTCCAGTACTGGTGGCGAAAGCTGGTCCCCGACAGGCGGGTCGGGCCGGAACCTTCGTCGCGGTCGCGCTGGCTCTCGAGCCAGACCTCGAGCCGGATATCGATCGCGCCGCCATCGCGGTTGGCCCGGCCCTCGAGATAGGGCAGCGGTTGCGGGTGATCGGCCGGCCGGTCCCAGGCGCTGCGGTACGGCGCCAGCGCATCCATTGTGACGATCCACGGCGACACCGTGGTGGCGAAGTTCTTGGCCAGGAAGGGCCCCAGCGGCGCCATCTCCCAGAACTGGATGTCACGCGCCGACCAGTCGTTCAGCAGGCAGATGCCGAAGATGTGCGCTTCGGCCTCGGCGAGGGGAATCGACTCGCCCGCCGCGTTGCCTTGTCCGATGTAGATGCCGAGTTCGAGCTCGTAGTCGAGCCGCGCGCAGGGGCCGTAGCTGGGCGCGGCGGCGCCGGCTGCCATCGTCTGGCCCATCGGCCGGTGGAACTGCTGTCCGCTCACGCCCAGCGTCGAGACGCGGCCGTGGTAGGCGATCGGGATCCACTGGAAGTTCGGCGTGATCGGATCGTCGGGCCTGAGCAGCCGCCCGATGTTCAGCGCATGGTCGATCGAGGTGTAGAAGTCGGTGTAGTCGCCGATGCGCGCCGGCAGCGCGAATTCGACGGCGGATTGCGGCACCAGGCAGGCGCGTGTCGCGTCGATCGCGGCAGCGTCAGTTTTCAGCCGGGCGAACAGCGCGTGGCGCAGCGCCCGCCAGGCGGCCGGGCCGAGCGCGAAGAAGTCGTTGAGCGCCGGCTGGGCGCAGGCCCGCGCGGCGTCGAGTGCCAGGCCTTCGAGTTGTCCGCCAGCCGCGAGCGCGGCGAGGTCGACGACCTGGTCGCCGATCGCGACGCCGCCGCGAAAGGCCTCGTTGCTGCCGGCACGGCGGAACACCGCGAACGGCAGGTTCTGGATCGGGAAGTCGCCGCCTTCGGTATGGGCCGCGGCCAACCAGCTGCGGGTGCCGGCATCGTGCGTGTGATCGAGTGGCATCGCGGACCTCAGGCGCTGGCCATCAGGGCATCGTCGAAAATGGCGACCGCGCGCGTCCAGCCGGCCGACGCGCCGCGGATCTTGTGCGGAAAGCAGCTGATGAAGAAGCCGTCGGGCGGCAGCACCTCGAGGTTGTGCAGTTTCTCGATGTGGCAGTAGCCGATGTCGCGGCCGGCCTTGTGGCCCTCCCAGATCAGCGACGCGTCCTTCGTCTCGCCGTACTTCTTCGCGGTGTGGACGAAGGGCGCGTCCCAGCTCCAGGCGTCGGTGCCGGTCAGGCGCACGCCGCGCTCCAGCAGGTACATCGTGGCTTCGTAGCCCATGCCGGCGCCGGCCGAGACATAGTCGTTGTTGCCGTAGCGCGAGCCGGCGCGCGTGTTGACGACCACGATCTCGAGCGGCTTGAGCGTGTGGCCGATGCGCTGGAGTTCGGCCTCGACATCGTCGGCCGTGACCACGTAGCCGTCCTCGAAATGGCGAAAGTCCAGCTTCACGCCGGGCTGGAAGCACCATTCGAGCGGCACGTCGTGGATCGCGATCGCAGGCTTCTTCTCGCCCAGCGCCTTGTCCATCGTCGAGTGGAAGTGGTAGGGCGCGTCGAGGTGCGTGCCGTTGTGCGTGGACAGTTGCACCAGCTCCACCGCCCAGCCTTCGCCGTCGGGCAGGTCTTCGCGCTTCAGGCCGGGGAAGAAGGGCTCGATCTGCTCGTAGGTCTGGGCATGCGTGAAGTACTGGATCTTCGGCGCGAAGGCGGGCGGGTCGGAGAGCACGTCGTTCTCCAGGAAGATCGAAAGGTCGACGAATTTGCGTGGCATGGTGAGGCTCCTTGTGGCTGTGTAGGTGTCGGAAATCAAGGGTGCTGCCAGCGCAGCAGACGCTGCTCGGCGAAGGCCAGCAGTGCATTGCTCACGAAGCCGATGAGCCCGAGCAGCACGATGCCGGCGAACAGGTCGCTCGCGCGGAAGGCGCGCGCGGCCAGCAGAATGGCCTGGCCCAGGCCGCTCTGCGAAGCGATCATTTCGCCCACCACCGCGACGATCAGCGCAATGGTCAGCGCCAGGCGCATGCCGGCCAGGATGTCGGGCATCGCGTTGGGCAGGCCCATCTTCCAGATATACGCCGAGCGCGACATTTGCAGGCAGCGCGCCACTTCCGCGAGCCGCGGCTCCACGGCCGCGAAGCCGTGCACCGTGGCCAGCAGCACCGGCCACATCGCGCCGAAGGCGACCACGAACAGCACCATGCCGGGGTTCAGTCCGAAGATCGAAATGGCGAGCGGCAGCAATGCCGATGCCGGCAGCGGGCGGATGAATTCGAGCGTCGGCTGCACCCATGCGCGCACCGAGGGCGACACGCCGATGGCCGCGCCCAGCAGCACGCCGAACAATGAGGCCAGCAGCCAGCCTTCGACCATGCGGCCGATCGTGGCCCAAGTGAACGAGAACAGCTCGCCATGGCCGCCATTGCCCGACAGGTTGAGCCCTTCGAGCAGGCTCGCCAGCGTGGCCTGCGGCGTCGGCAGGAAGACTCGGCTCACCCAGCCCGCGTTGCTCGCGATCCACCACAGCGCGATCAGTGCGCAGAGCACGGCCAGCGAGCCGGCCCGGGCCATGCCGGCGCGTGCGCGGCCGTTGCCGTTCATGACGGCACCCCCATGCGGCGCGCCACCAGGCGCTGCAGGAACAGCATGCCCGCGTTGACCGCAAAGCCCACGACGCCGATCCAGCCCAGCCAGGCGAGCATCAGTGCGGGGTCGAAGCTCTGCTGCGCGATCATCATCGCGTAGCCCATGCCGTTGGGATTGGCCGCGATCTCCACCGTCACGGCCACCACCAGCGCCACCGCCACGCCGAGCCGCAGCGCGACGAACAGGCGCGGCACGATGGCCGGCAGCACGATCTTGAAGGCCCGCTCGCGCGGCGACAGGCCCAGCACGCGGCTCACTTCAAGCAGCCGGGGCTCGATCTGCTGCACCGCCGACTGCACCAGCACCAGCAGCGGCCAGAAGGTGGCGAAGGCGACGATGGCCAGCTCCATGCGCAGGCCGAAACCGAAGCCCAGCATCGCGAGCGGAATCAGCGCCACGGAAGGCACGGGGCGCAGCACCTCGACGGAGATCGACCCGAGCTGCGCCGCGCGGCGCGAGAGCCCGAGTACCAGCCCCAAGGCGATGCCGAGCACCGCGCCCAGCAGCAGCCCGAGCGCCGCGCTGCCGAGCGTGAAGCCCGTGGCCTGCCAGAGTGAGCCGTCCATGGCCGCACCGACGAAGGCCCTGGCCGCCGCGCTCGGCGGCGCGAGCGCATCGCTGCCCAGGGCGGCCGCATGCCGCGCGTACCACTCGAAGGCGCCGATCAGCAGCGCGGGAAACACCCATGGCCGCAGCCAGTGCCACAGGCGGCGCTCAGTCATGGCCTTGCTCGATGAAGGCGAACAGCTCGCGCCGCAGCTGCAGGTATTCCGGATGCTCCTTGGTCGTGAGCTGGTCGCGCGGGCGCGGGATCTTCACGTCGATCATCCGCGCCAGGCTCGGCCGGCCCGGGCCGGGGTTGGCCTGCAGCGCGATGACGCGGTCGCCGAGATAGATGGCTTCTTCGAGGTCGTGCGTGACGAACAGCACCGTGAGCCCGTCGTCGCGCACCAGCCGCGCCAGCTCGTCCTGCAGGCTCTGGCGCGTGAGGGCATCGAGCGCGCCGAAGGGCTCGTCCATCATCATCAGCTCGGGCTTCTGCGCCAGGCAGCGCGCAATCTGCGCGCGCTGCTGCATGCCGCCCGACAGCTGCACCGGAAACTTGTGCGCGTGCTTGGCGAGGCCGACCTTGCCGAGCACATCGGCAATGCGCGGCGCGCGTTGCGCAGCGGGCAGGCCCGCGGCTTCGAGCGCAAGGCTCACATTGCCTTCCACCGTGCGCCAGGGCAGCAGCGCGCGGCCGTAGTCCTGGAACACGAAAGCCACCTCGCGCGAAGGCTCGGTCATCTTCACGCCGCTGCGCCGAACCTCGCCCGCGCTGGCCGCGACCAGGCCGCTGGCCGCGCGCAGCAGCGTGGTCTTGCCGCAGCCGCTCGGGCCGACGATGCAGACGAACTCGCCGCGCGCCACGTCGAACGAGGTCGGCGACAGGATCTCGCGCCCGCCGAGCCGGATGGCGACGCCGTCGAAGCGCAGGAAGGGGGTGGCTTGCATGGTGGCGCTGGCTGGCGAGTGGGCGGCGCCCGCGGACAGCGCCGCGCGCGCGGCGACCGGTGTGATCGGGGCAGGCATGGCAATCACTTGGCAACCAGCTTCGCGACGTCGATGTTGGTCTTGAGCATGTCCTGGTCCTTCATCAGGCCGGTCCAGTAGGCGAGCTGCTTCTCGCTGACGACGGGGCCGGGCGGCGAGATCTGCGCCTTGGCCAGCACCTCGGGCGGCAGCTTGATGTACTTGCCGATGGCTGCGCGCACCTTCGCGTCGTTCGTCGGCTGCCGCATGAAGGCGCCGGCCTCGACCAGGGCCTCGCGGAAGCCGCGCGCCGCCGCCGGATTCTTCTCCACCCATTCGCGCTTGGCCGCATGCACGATGGTCTGGTTGTTCTCGGGCAGGAAGGTCGAGTAGTACGAGGCCACGTAGCCCGCGCCGCTCTCGATGATGCGGCTCATGAAGGGGTCGGCCGATACCACCGCATCGACCGAGCCGCCGCGCAGCAGGTCGGCGTGCTGCGGGAATGCGGCCTCGACGAAGTTGACCTTGCGCCAGTCCACGCCGCTGTCCTTGAGCCACGCGCGGAAGGTCACGTGCAGGAAGGCGCCGAGGCCGGGCACGCCGATCTTCTTGCCCACGCAGTCCTGCGCCGTCTTGATGCCCGAGCCGGCACGCGCCACCAGTCCGAAGCCGGTGATCGACTTCGAGGTGAGGCCGCCGCCGGCGATCAGCACCAGGTCGAGGCCGCCGTCCACCGCCTGCAGGAACACCGAGGGCGTGGGCCCGCCGATCTGCAGCGAGTCGGACTGCAGCGCCGCCGGGATCGTGGAGTTGAGCGGAATGAACTTGAGCTCGACGTCGAGGCTGCGCTTCTTGAAGTAGCCCTCTTCGGCCGCCACGAACACCGACGCGAAGTCCGTCACGGCGGTGTAGCCGAACACGATCTTCGGGTTGGACTGCGCGCGTGCGGGCCACATGGCGGCGCTGGCCGAGGCGGCGGCGAACGCCGACAGCAGGGTGCGCCGCTTCAATGTCGTCTTCATGTCTTTTGTCTCCTGGGGGTGGTCTTCGTGCGTGGGGTCCTGGGTCGCGGCAGCGCGGCGCGCAGGCCGCCGACGATGAAGTTCACGAGCATCGGCGCCACGGCCGGGTCGGCGCGCGTGTTCTCGCCGCGCGAAAGGCGCTCGATGCGGCTGTCGTTCAGGTGGTGCAGCAGCGTGCCCAGCGCGAACTGGTAGCCCCAGGCGGCCTGGCCGCGCGTGGCGTGCGGCAGCGCCAGGTGCAGCGCGTCGATATAGGCCTCGGCCAGCGGGTCGAAGTAGCCGCGCAGCACGCGGTCGGCTTCCTCGGTGGCGTGGTACAGCTCGCGTGCCACCAGCAGTGCGTAGTACTCGCCCTCGGCGCTCGCGCGCAGCGCCAGCACGGGCGCGGTGAAGGCTTCGATGATGCGTGGCAGCGTGTGCGGGTTTTCGGGGTCGTTGTCCACCGCGGCCAGGCCGGCCAGCCGCTCGTCGATGGTGTGGCTCCAGTGCTCGAAGATGGCATGGAAGAGCTCTTGCTTGGGGCCGAAGTAGTAGCCCACCAGCGCCAGCGGCACGCCGGCTTCCTCCGCGATCTGGCGGATCGTTACCGCGTGGTAGCCGTGCTGCGCAAAGAGCTTTTCGGCCGCCAGCAGGATGGCCAGCCGGCGGTCGGGCCGGCCGGCTTCGGCGCTGATGGCGGCGGCCCGGTGGGCGCTGCGCTTGGCGGTCGGGGTGCGGGTGTTCATGGCGCGTATTGAACGTCTGTACAAATAGTTTGTACACACGTACAAACCCTGAGGTCAACCCCGATTGAGCACGGTCGTTCGCAGCGCTACGCTCGGTTCATGTCCGCTCCCAACATTCCCCAGATTCGCCTCTATCAAGACTGGCTGCGCAAGACGCGCGGCCTGTCTTTCGACAGCTACGACGCGCTGTGGCGCTGGTCCGTCACCGAGCTCGATGCCTTCTGGCAGAGCATCTGGGACTACGCCGGCCTGCAGTCGCCCACGCCGCACACGGCCGTGCTGGCCGAGTCCCGCATGCCGGGTGCGCGCTGGTTCCCCGGCGCCCAGGTCAACTATGCGCGCGAGGTGCTGCGCCATGTCGACGCCGCGCATGCGGCCGGCATGCCGGCCATCGTGAGCGACAACGAACGCGGCGAGGTGCGCGAGATGTCGTGGCCCGAACTGCGCCGCCAGGTCGCCTCGGTGGCGCTCACGCTCAGGTCGCTCGGCGTACAGCGCGGCGACCGCGTCGCGGCCTATATGCCCAACGTGCCCGAGACCATGGTCGCGTTCCTGGCCTGCTCCAGCATCGGCGCGATCTGGAGCGTGTGCGCGCCCGACATGGGCACGCCGGCCGTGGCCGACCGCTTCGGCCAGATCGAGCCGAAGCTGCTGATCGCCGTCGACGGCGTGTACTACGGCGGCAAGCCGCTCGACCGCAGCGCCGTGCTGCAGGAGCTGCGCGGCCAGCTGCCGAGCGTGCAGAAGCTGCTGCTGGTGAAGTCGCCGTTCGCCGCCAGTCCCATGGCGCACGACGTCGAATGGGCGCAGGCCATCGGGCGGCGCGACGACGAAGTGGCCGCCTTCGAGCCCGAATGGCTGCCCTTCGATCACCCGATCTGGATCGTCTATTCGAGCGGCACCACCGGCCTGCCCAAGCCCATCGTGCACGGCCAGGGCGGCATCATCCTCACCATGCATGCCTGCGGCCTGCACAACGACGTGGGCGCGAGCTACGGCGCCAACAACTTCGGCGAGCGCTACCACTGGTACAGCTCCACCGGCTGGGTCATGTGGAATTCGCAGCTCTCGGGCCTGGCCTTCGGCGCCACCATCTGCATCTACGACGGCAACCCGGCAGGCAGCAAGGAGAAGCCCGACTGGAGCGTGCTGTGGCGCTTCGTCGCGCGGCACAAGGTGACCTTCTTCGGCGCGGGCGCGGCCTATTTCACCCACTGCATGAAGGCCGGCCTGGTCGCCAAGGACTGCGGCGACCTGTCCCGTGTGCGCGCGCTCGGCAGCACCGGCTCGCCGCTGCCCGAAGAGGTGCAGCGCTGGGGCACGCAGCAGGTCCTCGACGCGGGCTCGAAGGAGGTGTGGTGGTGCAATATTTCCGGCGGCACCGACTTCTGCGGCGCCTTCGTCGGCGGCAACCGCGAGTTGCCCGAGGTGCCCGGCCAGATGCAGTGCCGCGAGCTCGGCCACGCGGTCGAGGCCTGGGACGACAAGGGCCAGCCGGTGATCGGCGAAGTCGGCGAGCTGGTGTGCACCCGGCCGATCCCTTCGATGCCGCTCTGCTTCTGGGGCGATGAAGGCAATGCGCGCTATCTGTCGAGCTACTTCGACACCTATCCCGGCGTCTGGCGCCACGGCGACTGGATCAAGATCGGCGCGGACGGTGGCTGCATCATCTATGGCCGCAGCGATGCCACCATCAACCGCCAGGGCCTGCGCATGGGCACCAGCGAGATCTACAACGCCGTGGAAGGCCTGCCCGAGGTGCTCGACTCGATGGTCGTCGACCTCGAATTCCTCGGCCGTGACAGCTATATGCCGCTGTTCGTGGTGCTGCGCGAAGGCGTCGCACTCGACGCGGGCGTGCGCGACCGGATCAACCAGGCCATCCGGACCTCGCTGTCGCCGCGCTTCGTGCCCGACGACATCTTCCAGGTGGCCGAGATCCCGCGCACGCTGTCAGGCAAGAAGCAGGAGCTGCCGATCAAGAAGCTGCTGCTGGGGCAGCCGATCGACAAGGTCGTGAACCGCGAGGCGATGGCCAACCCGGGCAGCCTGGACTGGTACGTGGCCTTCGCGGGGCAACGCTCGCCCCCAGGTCGGGCTCACTTCGTGTAGCCCTCCCACCCCCTACCGGGGGCGCAGTCAGCGGCCCGGCGAAGCCGGTTCCGCGGGGCTGTTGCTCGCCCCCAGGTTGGGCTCACTGCGTGTAGCCCGCCCACCCCCTGCCGGGGGCGCAATCAGCGGCCCGGCGGAGCCGGTTCCGCGACTGCCCACGAACGGGCGCGCTGCGCGCGGCCGTGGAAAGTCAGAGCCAGTTTCCTGTGGACGGCAGCTGGATCGCATCGGGGCCGCTGGTGTCGACCAGCGCGCCGAGGAAGACGCTCAGCAGCGAGATGAAGATGCTCGCGAACATCGCGGTCCAGAAGCCGGACACCTTGAAGCCACGCACCAGCGCCGACACCAGCAGGATCATCAGCGCATTGATCACCAGCAGGAACAGGCCGAAGGTCAGCAGCGTCAGCGGCAGGGTCAGGATGATCAGCAGCGGCTTGACCACCGCGTTGGCGAAACCCAGCAGCAGCGCGGAGATCACCAGCGAGCCGGTGCTCTCGAACTTGAGCCCGCGGAAGATGTAGCTCGCGACCCAGAGCGAGAGGGCGGTGATGGCCCAGTGCAGCAGGAAGGGCGCCAGGGAATTCAGCATGTCGAGGCTCGCGGTTCGGATTGGAGCGGCCGATCATATCGACCGCCCGCAGGGTCATGCCGGCAAACGTGAACGTGCACGCGTTTCCGTCAGGCTCGACGGTTCGACAGCTTGGTCAGCAATTCGTCGGCCAGTTCGAAGGCGCGGTGCTCCAGCACGGCCACCGGGTAGCTGCCGATCCGCATGCGGTCGTAGATCACGGTGGCGTAGCTGAACTCGGTGCCGAGTGCGGCGGCCGCGTCCTGCAGGCAGTCGGCCACCGACGGCAGGCCCTCGCGCGCGTAGCGCCGGGTGCCGTCCCCTATCCCGACGTAGGCGTTGAAGTTCCCGTCTCCGCGTTTCGTGATCTCGACCTCAGGTTGCATGTCTGACTCTTCCAGAATTCCAGATGACTTCGTTCGTTGGGTCCGCCGAGGCGGAACCCTCGAAGATACAAAGAGATGCGCGCTCGCGCCATCACGGAAAACGGTGAGCGAGGGGCGGCAGTCAATTCAGATGCGGGTGGCGTGCCTGTTCGTACAGCGTGCGGGCCAGTTCGCGGTGACGCGCCAGCAGGGGCGCGAGCGCCAGGTCCGCGAAGCGGCCGTCACGGATCCGCACGCGGCCGTTGACCAGGTTCAGCGAGACGGCGCCCGGCTGGCAGAACACCAGCGCGGCCACCGGGTCGTGGCCGGCGCCCGCGTGCCCGACGCCGCGCAGGTCGAAAGCCACGATGTCGGCCGACATGCCCGGGGCCAGCGCGCCGATGTCGTCGCGCCCGAGCACGCGGGCGCCGCCCAGGGTGGCGATCTCGAGCGCCTCCCGGGCGGTCATCGCGGCCGGGCCGAAGCCCACGCGCTGCAGCAGCATCGCCTGGCGCGCTTCGCCGAGCATATGGGCGCCGTCGTTCGAGGCGCTGCCGTCGACCCCGAGGCCCACCGGCACGCCGGCCCGGCGCATGGCGCCGATCGGCGCGATGCCCGAGGCCAGCCGCATGTTCGAACAGGGGCAGTGCGCCACGCCGGTGCCGGTGCGGCCGAACAGCGCGATGCCGGCCGCGTCGAGCTTGACGCAGTGCGCATGCCAGACGTCGCGGCCGACCCAGCCCAGGTCCTCGGCGTACTCGGCCGGCGTCATGCCGAACTTCTCGCGCGAGTAGGCGATGTCGTTGTCGTTCTCGGCCAGGTGGGTGTGCAGCGAGACGCCGCGCTCGCGCGCCAGTTCGGCCGACAGCCGCATCAGGTCGCGCGAGACCGAGAACGGCGAGCAGGGGGCCAGCACGATGCGGCGCATCGCGTGGCGCGAGGGATCGTGCCAGCGGCCGATCAGGCGCTCGCTGTCGCGCAGGATCGCCTCTTCGCTTTCGACCACCTCGTCGGGCGGCAGGCCGCCGAGGCTCTTGCCCACGCTCATGCTGCCGCGGGCGGCATGGAAGCGCATGCCCATCGCGTCGGCGGCCTCGATCGAGTCGTCGAGCCGGGAGCCGTTCGGGAACAGGTACAGGTGGTCGCTGGTGGTGGTGCAGCCCGACAGCATCAGCTCGGCCATCGCGGTCTGGGTCGAGACCCGGATCATCTCGGGCGTGATGCGGGCCCACAGCAAATACAGGCTCGTGAGCCAGCCGAACAGCTCGGCGTCCTGCGCCTCCGGTACGGCGCGCGTCAGGCTCTGGTACATGTGGTGATGGGTGTTGACCAGGCCGGGCATCACCACGTGGCCGCGCATGTCGATCGCCTCGGCCCGGCCGCGCGCCAGCGCCTCGGCGTAGACCGGCGGCAGCTCGGCCGTGGCGCCGACCCAGGCGACCGCGGGGCCTTCGGTCACCACGGCGCCGTCCGGGATCTCGCGCCGGGCGGCGTCCATGGTGACCAGCACGTCGGCGTGCCGGAGGATCAGCGGGCGGGGGGGCGTTGCGGGGGCGTTCATTTTCATGCGGTTCCGTGTGAGGTGCCGGCGCGCGCCACGCGTCGCGAACCACTTCGACGAAATGGCGAACGACCTTGGCATGCATGGTGGCGCGGATTCTGCACCAGCCGCGGAAGCGCATTTTTTCGCACGCCCCCCTGTTCCCGCGCGCCATCGCTGCCGATAGATTGGGGTGGACACGCGGACGATTCATTCCACCGGCGAGCCGGACTATCGCATCCTGATGCGCGAAGGGTGCCGGGTGGTCTATGGGCACATGCCGCTGCCCGAGTTCCTGGCCCTGCTGAAGCAGGCCCACGACACCGAGTTGCTGCACGCCGGCCTGGCACGCATGCTGGACGCGACCGCGGTGATCGGCACCCCCGCGGCGCTGGCGCGGCTGCGGCTGCGCGAGACGCCCGCCGCGATCGAGCGCATGCGCGCCCAACTGGGGCGGGCCGCGCTGCGGCTGGATCCGCAATCGCTGCGCTGGCTGGCGGCCGGCGAGCAGGGGCCGGCGAGCCTGTCGCTGTTCGTGCTGCTGACCGGCGTGCGGCCGCGCCACCATCGCCACCCGGGCCCGCAGCTGCCGCGTGATGCCGGTGCGTTCCGGCGCTGCCGGCTGCTGATCGAGCAGGTGCCGGCGCTGCGGCATGCGCTGCCCTTGCTGGCGCAGCGCGTCGCCGAATCCGGCGTGGCCGAATGGGCGGCGCTCGCGCAGGCGTGGGACGACCTTTGCGCCCAGATGGACCACGAAGCGCCGGACTGGCGGCAAGGGCCGGTCGAGGCGCCGGGCCTGACCGCGATGCTGGCTTGCTTCAGGGAGCTCGAAACGGTCTAGGGTGAAACACCCCCGAAGCGCCTGCGGCGCCTCCCCCTCGAGGGGGCGATACCGGCGGCCCGGCAAAGCCGGTTCCGCGGTATCCCTGGCATTTGGCTGCGCCGGTTTCATGCGTTGCGGGTCACGCGATCGCGAGGTGGAAAACTGAAACCATCGCCGCTTGCGCGTCAGCCTGCGGGCCACCGCGGCTTGCCGCTCGGCGAAGGCGGCCCATTCGCGTTCCAGCGTCCCGGCCAGGGCCGCAAGACTGGCTCGGGCCCGGATGGCCGAAGATCAGCCGAGGTCGAAGGCTTGCCGGAAGGCTGCGCAGAACGCCGGTGTTCCGCTGATCGACAGACTGACCGTGTGCCGGGCCGCGCCGGGCGGTCCGGCCTGCACCCGAAGCCGCCCCGAGCCCGGGTCGAATTCGATCGTCTCGGACAGGCTGATCTCCTGCGTCCCCTGCAGGTCGTAGTCCCAGTCGCCGCCATCGTCGACCGGCGCCCCGGGTTCGCCGAAGCCGGTATGCGCCCAGGCCAGCACCTGCACGATCTCGGCGTGCACCGCCGCGACCTGCTGCGCGCCGGTGCTCGCCATCGCGTCGAAGACGCCGACCCCTTCGGTGTCCTCGCTGTAGTCGAAATCCAGATAGTCCAATGTCATGCGCGCCCCGCGGGATTCAGGCGGCCATCATCGACGATCCGGCAGGCGCTGAAGTAGACTGGCGCCTGCGAATCCGAATTTAAATTCAAACTCAGGCCGCCTCGGCCATCCCTCCAGAGCATGCCTGCGCCCGCCCCGAAGAAGTCCTCCGCGCCTGCCTCGCGTTCGCCGCGTCCCGACGGCGACGCCACGCGCGCGCTGTTGCTCGAGACCGCCGGGCAGGTGTTCGCCGAGCGCGGCTTCGCCGACGGCACCAGCAAGGAGATCTGCGAGCGCGCCGGCACCCCGATGGCCTCGGTCAACTACCACTTCGGCAGCCGCGACGCGTTGTACGAGGCCGTGCTGATCGAGGCCCATCGCCAGATCATGGCGCTGGACGATCTGCTGGCCCTGACCCACGGGCTGGACGACCCGAGGAAGAAGCTGCGCGCGGTGCTGGCGCACCTGATCGGCCTGGCCGCGCGCGGCGCGGCGCCCTGGGGCTTCCGGGTCATGCTGCGCGAGGTGATGACGCCCTCGAATGCGGTGCCGGCGCTGATCGAGCAGGCGATCCGGCCCAAGTCCAGGGTGCTGCTGGGGCTGGTGGGCGAGGTCCTGGGCCTGCCGCCGGAGCATCCGGCGACGCAGCGCGGCCTGATGTTCGCGGTGCTGCCCTGCCTGGTGATGCTGGTGGCGCCCAAGGAGGTTCCGGCCCGGCTGCTGCCGGCGCTGGCCCAGGGCGAGGGCCTGGCCGACGAATTCATCCGCTACGCGCTGGCGGGGCTCGACGCGATGGCGAAGGCGCATCGTGCGGAGCAGCCGCCGGGCCCGACGCCTGTGCGAGCAGCCAGTCGCGAAAGAATCTGAGCGCCGGCCGTTCGTCCTGCGCGGCCGGGGCCACCAGGAAGTAGCTTCGCTCGCCGCGCAGCGGCCGGTCGCAGGCCACCACCAGTTCGCCCCGCGCCAGTTCGGCCTCGATCAGCATGCGCGGCATCAGCGCCACCCCCAGCCCGTGCGCGGCGGCGGTGGCGAGCATCGAGAACAGCTCGTAGCGCGGTCCGCTGTGGGCGCGCGGCGCGTCGACCTGCTGGGCATCGAACCACTGGCGCCAGCCCTCGGGGCGGGTGCTCTGCTGCAGCAGCGGCAGGCGCGCCACCGCGGCCGGCGAGACTTGCCCGCGCGGCGCGATCAGGGCCGGGCTGCAGACCGGCAGCACGTCCTCGTTGAACAGCGCGGTCGAGCGCGTGCCGGCCCAGTTGGCCGTCTGCGCCGGCGTCCCGGTGTAGAGCGCGGCGTCGAAGGGCGTCTCGTTGAACAGGAAGGGGCGGGTGCGCGTCTCGATGTGCACCGTGATGTCGGGATGGCGGGCCGCGAAGTCCGGCAGCCGCGGAATCAGCCAGCGGGTCGCGAAGGTCGGCACCGCCGCCAGCTGCAGCGAGCCGCCCAGGCCCTGCCGGGCCATGGCGTCGAGCGTGTCGCGCTCCATGGTGTCGAGCTGGCGCGCGATCTGGCGGGCATAGTCGGCGCCGGCCGGCGTCAGCGCCACGCCATGCCGCGTGCGGCGGAACAGCGCCATGCCAAGGAAGCCCTCGAGCGCGGTGATCTGCCGCGACACCGCGCTCTGGGTCAGGGCGAGCTCCTGCGCAGCACGCGTGTAGCTCTCGTGGCGGGCGGCGGCCTCGAAGCAGATCAGGGCCTGGGTGGACGGTATCTTTCGGCGCATGGTATGCGGTGCCTACATAGTTGAAGTGCGGCGCGTGCCAGTGGAAGGCTGCAGGGTGATTGTGCCTAGAAGTGCGCCCAACGCATAACTGGGTGTGGAATCGTCGTTTGCACTCCCTCTCCCCGACGCTTACGATCGGGGCCGACCTCAGCATCCATCCACGGAGACCTCACATGGCCAAGCACGCCGCATTTCAATGGGACGACCCCCTTCTGCTCGATCAGCAACTCACCGACGACGAGCGCATGGTGCGCGATGCCGCCAACGCCTACTGCCAGGAGCGCCTCGCCCCGCGCGTCATCGAAGGCTTTCGCAGCGGCGAGACCGATCCGGCGATCTTTCGCGAGATGGGCGCCCTGGGCCTGCTGGGCCCGACGATCCCCGAGCAGTACGGTGGTCCCGGCCTCAACTACGTCTGCTATGGCCTGATCGCCCGTGAAGTCGAGCGCGTCGACTCCGGCTACCGTTCGATGGCCAGCGTGCAGAGCTCGCTGGTGATGGTGCCGATCAACGAATTCGGCACCGAGGCGCAGAAGCAGAAGTACCTGCCCAAGCTCGCCACCGGTGAATGGATCGGCTGCTTCGGCCTGACCGAGCCCGACCACGGCTCCGACCCCGGCAGCATGGTCACGCGCGCCAAGAAGGTGCCCGGCGGCTATTCGCTCAGCGGCGCCAAGATGTGGATCAGCAACAGCCCGATCGCCGACGTCTTCGTCGTCTGGGCCAAGGAAGTCAGCGAAAGCGGCACGGTCGGCCCGATCCGCGGCTTCGTGCTCGAGAAGGGCGCGAAAGGCCTGAGCGCCCCGGCGATCCACGGCAAGGTCGGCCTGCGTGCCTCGATCACCGGCGAGATCGTGATGGACAACGTGTTCTGCCCCGAAGAGAACGCCTTCCCCGACGTGCAGGGCCTGAAGGGCCCGTTCACTTGCCTCAACAGCGCCCGCTACGGCATCTCCTGGGGCGCGCTCGGCGCCGCCGAAGACTGCTGGCACCGCGCCCGCCAGTACACGCTCGATCGCAAGCAGTTCGGCCGCCCGCTCGCGGCCAACCAGCTGATCCAGAAGAAGCTGGCCGRCATGCAGACCGAGATCACGCTGGGCCTGCAAGGCTGCCTGCGCCTGGGCCGCATGAAGGACGAGGGCACCGCCTCGGTCGAGGTCACTTCGCTGCTGAAGCGCAACTCCTGCGGCAAGGCGCTCGACATCGCGCGCCTGGCGCGCGACATGATGGGCGGCAACGGCATCAGCGACGAGTTCGGCGTGGCACGGCATCTGGTCAACCTCGAAGTCGTGAACACCTATGAAGGCACGCACGACATCCATGCGCTGATCCTGGGCCGCGCACAGACCGGCATCGCCGCCTTCGCCAACTGATGACAGCCGCCGCCGCCACGCAGGGCGCCCTCGCGGGCCTCAAGGTACTCGACCTCTCGCGCGTGCTCGCGGGCCCGTGGTGCACCCAGATCCTCGCGGACCTGGGGGCCGACGTGGTCAAGATCGAGCGGCCCGGCGTCGGCGACGACACCCGCAGCTGGGGCCCGCCCTTCCTCAAGGACGCGAACGGCCACGACACCAACCAGGCGACCTATTTCACGGCCTGCAACCGCAACAAGCGCTCGGTCACGATCGACATGGCCACGCCAGACGGCCAGGCGCTGCTGAAGCGCATGGCGGCCGAGAGCGACATCCTAGTCGAGAACTTCAAGACCGGCGGCCTCAAGCAGTACGGCCTCGACCCCGAGAGCCTGCGCGCGGCCCATCCGCGCCTCATCTACTGCAGCGTGACCGGCTTCGGCCACGACGGCCCGCATGCCATGCGCGCCGGCTACGACCTGATGATCCAGGCCACCACCGGCATGATGAGCATCACCGGCCGTCCCGACGACGTGCCCGGCGGCGGCCCGCTGCGGGTCGGCGTGGCGCTGACCGATCTCTTCACCGGCGTCTATGCCAGCACCGCCATCCTGGCTGCGCTCGAAGTGCGCCATCGCACGGGCGAGGGCCAGCACATCGACATGGCGCTGCTCGACGTCGGCATGGCGATCCTCGCCAACCAGGCCAGCGCCTTCCTCAACACCGGCGTGGCGCCGCAGCGCCAGGGCAACAGCCATCCGAGCCTGGCGCCCTACCAGGACTTCCGCACCGCCGACGGCGCGATGCTGCTGGCGATCGGCAACAACGGCCAGTTCACGCGCTTCTGCGAAGCCGCCGGCCATCCGGAGTGGGCCACCGACCCGCGCTTCGCCACCAACACGCTGCGCGTCAAGCACCGCGAGGTCCTGATCCCGCAGATGGAGATCGTGACGCGCACGCGCAGCACGGCGCAATGGATCGCGCTGCTCGAAGACAAGGCCGTGCCCTGCGGCCCGATCAACGACATCGCCCAGGCCTTCGACGACGACCAGGTCAAGGCGCGGAGCCTGGCCGTGACCCTGCCGCGCGATGCCGGCGACGGCATCGACAAGATCGTCGGCGTGGCCAGCCCGCTGCGGCTTTCTTCCACGCCGCCGGTCCTGCGCCACGCGCCGCCGGCCCTGGGCCAGCACACCGACGAGGTGCTGGCCGAATTCGGTGTCGACGCCGCCCAGCGCGCGGCACTGCGAGAGGCAGGCGTGCTTTGACCGCGCCGGGCGCTTCCACCGCGAAGCGCTCGACGCGCGCGGCGGCCGCGCCTGCGCCCGACTCGCTGACGCCGGCGGACCGCTACCAGGAGCTGTTCGTCGCGGTCCAGTCGGGCCGCGTCTTCGCCGACAGCAAGACCTTCGTCGACAGCGCGCCGCGCGGCGACCCGGACGCCATCCTGGCGGCCTACCGGGTGCAGCGCGGCCGGCCGGACTTCGATCTCGCGGCCTTCGTGCGGGCGAACTTCGAACTGTCCGAGCCCGCGCCCAGCGACTACGTTTCGGTGCCCGGACAGCCGATCGCGACCCACATCGGCGACCTGTGGCCGGTGCTGACGCGGCATCCCCGATCGCATCCGCCGCGCTGCTCGCTGCTGCAGTTGCCCCATCCCTACATGGTGCCGGGCGGACGCTTTCGCGAGCTCTACTACTGGGACTCCTACTTCACGCTGCTGGGCCTGGGCGCCGAGGGCCACCGGCCGCTGGTGCGCGGCATGGTGGAGAACTTCGCCTACCTGATCGACACCTACGGCCATGTGCCGAACGGCACGCGCAGCTACTACCTGGGCCGCTCGCAGCCGCCGGTGTTCGCGCTGATGGTCGAGMTCGCGCAGCAGTTCGGCGCGGTTGACGCCATCGACTTCCTGCCGCAGCTGCGGCGCGAGCATGCCTGGTGGATGGCGGGCAGCGAGGGCCTGGCGCCGGGCGAGGCGAACCGGCACGTGGTGAGGCTGCCCGGCGGTGCGCTTCTCAATCGCTACTGGGACGCGCGCGATACGCCGCGCGAGGAGTCCTGGATCGAGGACGTGACCACCGCGCAGGCCTGCGAGCGCGAATCGAACGAGATCTACCGCGAGATCCGCGCGGCCTGCGAGTCGGGCTGGGACTTCAGCACCCGCTGGATGCGCGAGCCGCCGCCGCCGCCCGAATCTCCGCGCTGCGCCCATGTGCGCGCCGCCACCGCCCCATCGCTCGCGACGCTCTGCACCACCGACATCCTGCCGGTGGACCTCAATGCCTTCCTGCACAAGCTCGAATGCATGCTCAGCCGTGCTGAGCGGGGAGGCCGGCGACGCCGCCGCCGCGCAGCACTACGCGCAGCGGGCCGAGGCGCGCCAAGCCGCGATCGGCGCGCTTTTCTGGGATTCGCAGCAGGGCGCCTTCTTCGATCACGACTGGCGTCTCGGCGCGCGCCGCAGCTGCCTGACCGCAGCCAGCGTCGTGCCGTTGTTCGTCGGCGTCGCGACACCTGCCCAGGCGCAGGCACTGGCCCAGACCCTGTCGCTGCGCATGCTGGCGCACGGGGGCCTGGCGACCACCGAGTGCGGCAGCGACCAGCAATGGGACCGGCCCAACGGCTGGGCGGCGCTGCAATGGATGGCGGTGCGCGGGCTGGCCGACTACGGCCACGAGGCGCTGTCGCGGACCATCGCCAGGCGCTGGCTGGCCACCGTCGCCGCGCTCTACGAGCGCGAGGGCAAGCTGGTCGAGAAGTATGCGCTGCGGCGGGTCGAGCAGGACGAAACCGAAGGCGGCGCCGGCGGCGAGTACCCGCTGCAGGACGGCTTCGGCTGGACCAACGGCGTCACGGCCGCGTTGCTCGCCGAGCATCCGCAGCACACGGCGCACGGCTGCGTCGCGCATGCGGCGATGCCGCAGCACCGCTGAGCGGCTCCAGCAGCCCGGGGATCTGGCTGCGGCCGACGCCCAGGTCGTGCAGTTCGCGGTCGCTCATGGCCGCCAGCAGCCGCTGGTCGCGGCGGCGACGGCCCACCTCGCGGATCGCCTCGAACAGGCGGGCAGCGAAGGCGGGTTTTCTCGATGGCATGGCGTGGCTCCTTCAATGAGCGGCCATCTTGCAAGTCCGCGTGCTATTGTGGAAGTTGAGATTTCTGGCAGTTCCAATCAGCTTTTCTGATGAGACAACTCAACCTCGACCAATTGCGCACCCTGGTGTCGATCGCCGACCTCGGCAGCTTCTCGGCCGCGGCCCGGGCCTTGCATCTCGCGCAGCCCACGGTCAGCCTGCACGTCAGCGAACTCGAATCTCGGCTCGACGCCAGGCTGGTGCTGCGCGGCAGCCGGCGGATCACGCCGACGGCGGCCGGCGCCGCGTTGGTCGAGCGCGCGCGCCAGCTGCTGCGCGATGCCGACGAGGCGGTCGACGCGGTGCGGCGCCAGGCCGAGGGGCGGCTCGGCCGGGTCCGCCTGGGCACCTCGACCGGCGTGGTGGTCGACCTGCTTCCGCAGGTGCTCGAGGCGCTCGAGCAACGGCACCCCGGCATCGACGTCGAGGTCAGCATCCTCGCGTCGAACGAAGCGATGTCCCGGCTCGCCATGGGCACGATCGACATCGGCCTGGTGGCGATGCCGCAGCCGCCGCTGCGCGACCTCGTCGTGACGCGCTGGCGCAGCCAGCCGATGATGGCTTTCGTGCCGCGCAAGTGGAAGACGCCGCAGCGGGCGACGCCGAAGTGGCTGGCCCAGCAGCCGTTGATCGCCAACGACAGCAGCACCCACATGTATCGGTTGACGACGCAGTGGTTCGCGGCCGCGGGCGAGGCGCCGCGGCCGCGCATCGAGCTCAATTACGACGCCGCGATGCGCAGCCTGGTGGCCGCGGGCTACGGCGCCGCGGTGCTGCCCGTGCTGCCGGCCAGCGACAACCCGAGCGACGAGCGCATGCGCATGCTGCCGCTGCGGCCGACGCTGGTGCGCCGGCTGGGCATCGCGCATCGGCCGCGCGCGGCGCTGGACGGCGCGACCGAGAGCGTGCTGCGGATCCTGGAGACCTTCAGCCAGCGCTGAGCTGACACGCGGTCACAGCGCGCGGCCGACCACGGCGAACGCGAACACGATCACGCCCAGCACCAGGTTCACGCCGACCAGCTTGCGAATCGTGTTCAGGTTCGCCGCCGCCACCGGCCATTCGCGCGCCGCGACCGCGCGCTTCAGCCGCGGATAGGGCGCGAAGCGCAGGTGCAGGAACAGCGCCATCATCACCAGCCCGAGCGTCAGCATCGCATGCACGCTCCAGTGGACCCGGGCGAAGCCGCCGCTCGTCCAGACCAGCAGCAGGCCGGTCGCCAGCAGCACGCCGATGGCGGCCGAGACGCCGGCGAAGAAGCGCGACAGCGCCGCCGCCATGAAGGGCAGGCGCAGCGGCGGCTCGAGGCAGGCGACCGCGGCAGGACGCACCGCGAAGTGCATCGTCGCCATGCCGCCGACCCAGAAGGCGGCGGCGAGCAGGTGGAGGAACAGCAGGAGGGCGGGAAGAAGAGGCATGACGTAGCGTAGAGCAGAACGCCGATGTCCGCCGCTTCAGCGGGGCTTCTCGAATCCGCCGTCGATCCAGGCCTCGGCGCTGGCGGCGCTGAGCTTGAAGTCCGGCTTCACCCGCAGCTCGGCGAGCTCGCTGCCGGATTCGTCGTGCGCCCTCAGCATCGCGTGCGGGTTGTCCTCGTCGGGCACGATCTGCAGCGAAACGCGGATGCGTTCCGAACCGGCGCCCACGCTGACGCTCTTGTTCAATCGCGCGTGCAGCTGCTGCTCGTGCCGGCGCAGCACCTCGGACGCGGTCTTCACCAGCGTGTGGAAGGCCGGCGCATCGAGCGGCTTGGGGTTCTTCTTGTCGCGGCCCATGGTCCAGGGGCCGACCAGGGCCGGCTCGGGATCGCCCTGCCGGGTCATCGCCACGGCCCAGCCGTCGTCGTCTTCGTTCTTGATCACGCGGGCGGTCCAGAGCTCGTCGCTCCAGACCGTGGCTTCCTGGATCGGAGGGGCAGTGTCTGTCATATGTGCATTCAAAAAATGGAAAGGCCGGTGCGGGTCGCGAACAGCTCGAGCGCCTTCAGGCCCAGCAGCGAATTGCCGTTGGCGTCGAGCGCCGGCGACCAGACGCACAGTGTCAACTGGTCGGGCACCACGGCGACGATGCCGCCGCCGACGCCGCTCTTGCAGGGCAGGCCGATCGAGAAGGCCACGTCGCCGGCGGCGTCGTAGGTGCCACAGGTCAGCATCAGCGCGTTGATGCGGCGCGTATGGCGTTCGGTCGTGACCTCGGGCTCGCCGTCGATCGGGTGCGCGCCGTCGCGGCACAGGAAGGCGGCGGCGCGCGCCAGTTGGCGGCAGTTCATGCGGATCGCGCACTGGTGGAAGTACAGGCTCAGCACTTCGCGCACGTCGTTGTCGATCTTGCCGAAGCTCTTCATGAAGTTCGCCAGCGCGATGTTGCGGAAGCCGGTCACGGCCTCGGAGGCGGCCACTTCCTCGTCGTAGGCGATCGCCTCGCCGCAAAGCTGCGACATCAGCGCCAGCAGGTCGGCCTTGGCGTGGCCCAGGCTCACGAGCCGGTCGGCCACCGCGATCGCACCCGCATTGATGAACGGGTTGCGCGGCTTGCCCTGCTCGTTTTCGAGCTGCACCAGCGAATTGAAGGGATTGCCCGATGGCTCGCGTCCGATGCGCTCCCACAGCGTATCGCCCAGGCGGCGCATCGCCAGCGTCAGCGTGAACAGCTTCGAGATGCTCTGGATCGAGAACGGCGTGCCGGCGTCGCCGGCCGAGGCCTCCTGGCCCTCGCAAGTCCTGAGCGCGATGCCGAACTGCTGCGCCGGCACCCGCGCCAGCGCCGGGATGTAGCAGGCCACCTGGCCCTCGGCCCCGAGCAGCGGACGAATCTCGGCGTCGATGGCGTCGAGCACGGGCTGGAAGTTCATGGGTTGGCTCCTGGCCGGCGATTCACCAGCACGATGCCCAGCGCCACGCCGGTCAGCGCCAGCACCAGTTGCAGCGTCAACGGCTCCGCCAGCAGCGCCACCCCGAACACCAGCGCGAACAGCGGCGTGAGGAAGGTGAAGGACGAGATGCGGGTGGCCGGGTAATGGCGCAGCAGCCACATCCAGGCGAGGTAGCTCGCGAAGGCGCCGATCGCGGTCTGCAGGCCGATCGAGAACCAGGCATAGCCCGAGTAGGCGAAACCCCAGCGCTCGCCCAGCAGCAGCGACAGCAGCGGCGAGACCGCGGCGGTCACCGCGATTTGATAGAAGAGCGTCTTCTCGGCGCTGGCGACGGCGAGCCGGGTGGTGCGGATGGTCAGTGTGGTCAGCCCCCACAGCACGCCGGCGGCCAGCGCCAGCGCATCGCCGCGCAATTGCCCCGAGGTGCTGTGGCCGAAGCTCTCGCTGAAGGCCAGCACCACGCCCGCGAAGGCGATCGCCAGGCCGATCCATTGCAGGCCGCGCAAGCGCTCGGCCGCCACCCAGCGCGGCAGCAGCAATGCGACCACGAAGGGCGCGGTGTAGAGGAACACCGTGAGCCGCGAGGCCGTCGTCAGCTGGAGTCCGAGGTAGATGCAGGTGAACTCGCCGGCGAACAGCGCGCCGGCGAGCAGGCCGCCCGGCAGCGTGCCGTCGCGCTTGAACAGCGGCACGCCGCGACGCGCGCACCAGGCCCACAACAGCACGACGGCGCCCGCCATGCGGATCGAGGCCTGCCACAGCGGCGGCACCTCGCCGACCGTGGTCTTGATCAGGATCTGCTGCAAGCCCCAGAAGGCGCAGCAGGCGAGCAGCAGGGTGGTGGCGCGGGTGTCGAGATGTTCCTTGCGTTCGATCATTCCGGATGTTTCTGTTCTTCTTGTGGTGCGGCCGATGGCCGGCGCAAAGTGTCAGGGGGACACGACTGCATAAGGCGGGCGGCCGCGCGTGCCGATCATCAGTTCGGGCAGCACCACTTCGACGTCGGACACGCCGCGCGCGGCGCGGTCCAGCGCCGCGCCCATGGCGCGCGAGGGCACGCAGCCCTGCAGGTAGACCCAGCGCCGCTGGATGACGACCCAGACGCTGGCGCGCTGCACGCCCGGCACGGCGGCCAATGCGGCGCGCACCTTGGGCGCCAGCGGCTTGTCGTAGCGGTAGGCGTTGCTGTCGGCGCAGCGCCCGGCCAGCCAGCAACTGGTGCCGCGCTCGAGGCGCGAGTGCATCTGCGCACGGCGTTCTTCCGCGGTCAGCAGCGGGCCTTCGGGCACCGGGCAATTGCGCATGCCCGACGCGACCTGGAAGAAGGGGTCGTCGAACCAGTTCTGCTTGTCGGGCTTCGGCGTCTCCTGTGCAGCGGCGGCTTCGACCGCGCAGGCCATTGCCAGCAGCATCGCCGGCGCGGCCTTCAAAGCGGATGCTCCGTGTAGAAGCGCCCGCCGTGGAACAGCAGCGGCGAAGCCCCCGCGCTGTGCATGCAGCGCTCGACCTCGCCGACGAAGATCACGTGGTCGCCCTCGTCGTAGCGGCTGCGGTTGAAGCACTCGAAACTGGCCGCGGCACCCACCAGCACCGGCGCGCCGCCGAGGCCCTCGGTGTAGGCGACGTCGCGCCAGCGATCGACATTCTTGGTCGCGAAACGCTCCGCCAGGCTTTTCTGGCTGGCGGCGAGGATGTTGATCGCATAGTGCGAGCCGGTGCGCAGGGCCGCCATCGAGGCCGCGCTGCGCGCCAGGCTCCACAGCACCAGCGGCGGATCGAGCGAGACCGAATTGAAGGAGTTGGCCGTCAGGCCCACCAGCGTGCCGTTCGCGGCCCGCGCGGTGACGATGGTCACGCCGGTCGCGAACATGCCGAGCGATGCGCGGAACTCGTCGATGGAGAAGGAAGGCGGTTGCGCCTGGGCGGGAGCGGTCACGGGGGAGCGGGGCAGTTGGGGGCCCATTTTGGCCGATCGGCCGCGCGGCCGTCTGTCGCCGGCTCAGGTCGTCATCCGAAGAACCAGTAGCCGACGCCGATGGCGGCGACCACGCCCGCCAGTTCAGCGAGCAGCGCGCAGCCCACGGCATGGCGCGCGCGCTGGACCCCGACCGCGCCGAAGTACACCGCCAGCACGTAGAAGGTGGTCTCGGTGCTGCCCTGGATGGTGGCCGCGACCCGCGCCGCGAAGCTGTCGACGCCCTGGCTCTGCATGGTCTCGATCAGCATCGCGCGCGCCGCGCTGCCCGAGAAGGGCTTGACCAGCGCGGTCGGCAGGGCGTCGACGAAGCGCGTGTCCCAGCCGGTCCGGGCCACTCCCCATCGGATGCCTTCGAGCGCCAGGTCGAGCGCGCCGGAGGCCCGCAGCACACCGACCGCGCACAGCATCGCGACCAGGTAGGGCAGCAGGTTTTTCGCGACATCGAAGCCCTCCTTGGCGCCCTCGATGAAGCACTCGTAGACCTTGACTCTGCGGATCGCGCCGACGCCGAGGAAAGCGATGATCAGCCCGAACAGCGTCAGGTTGCCGAGCAGCGAGGACAGCGTTGCCAGCGCCGCGGCCGAGAGCGTGGCCAGCAGCGCCATGAAGCCGCCCAGCAGCAGCGCGCCGGGCAGCAGGTAGGCCAGCACCACCGGGTCCCAGAGCCGGAGCCGCTGCATGAAGGCCACCGACAGCAGCCCGGCCAGCGTCGAGGCGCTGGTCGCCAGCAGGATCGGCAGGAACACCAGCGTCGGGTCGGCCGCGCCTTGCTGCGCGCGGTACATGAAGATCGTCACCGGCAGCAGCGTCAGCGAGGACGCATTGAGCACCAGGAACAGGATCTGCGCGTTGCTTGCCGTGTCCTTGCGCGGGTTCAGCGTCTGCAGCTCGCGCATCGCCTTGAGCCCGATCGGCGTCGCCGCGTTGTCCAGCCCCAGCGCGTTGGCGGCGAAGTTGAGCGTGATCAGGCCGAGCGCCGGGTGTCCGGCCGGCACCTCGGGCATCAGCCGGCGGAACAGCGGCCCGAGCAGCCGCGCCAGCCGGTCGACGATGCCCGCCGCCTCGGCGATGCGCAGGAAGCCGAGCCACAGCGTGAGCGTGCCGAACAGCAGCACCATCACCTCGACCGACAGCCGGGCCATCGCGAACAGGCTCTCGACCATGGCGGCGAACACGCCGGCGTCGCCGCCCAGCAGCCAGCGGCCCAGCGCCGCGGCCGCCGCGGTCAGAAAGAAGCCAAGCCACAGTCCGTTGAGCACGCCGATCCCCTGGTTGCGAATGCGCGCCGATCATAGGGGGCGCGACAATGCGCCCATGAGATGGCGTCGCAGGGAGTTGAATCGCGCAGCGTTGTGGCTCGCGCTGGGGGCCTGGGCCGTGCCGCTGCCGGGGCGCGCGCAGGCCGCGCCGCGCTGGCGGGCCAACCCCTTCGCGCTCGGCGTCGCGAGCGGCCAGCCGCGGGCCGACGGCATGGTGCTGTGGACCCGGCTGGCGCCCGAGGCCGATGACCTGGACCGGATCGCCGACGCGGCCTGCGTGGTGCAGTACGAGATCGCAGCCGATGCCGCTCTGAAGCGGGTGGTTGCCCGAGGGGAACTCGCGACCGATGCATCGCGCGGCTTCAGCGTGCACGTCGTGGCACAGGGCCTGCAGCCCCAGCGCGACTACTGGTACCGCTTCCGCTGCGGCGATGCCGTGAGCCCGGTCGGCCATACGCGCACCGCCCCGGCGCCCGACGCGGAGGTGCGCCGCCTGCGGCTCGCGCTCGCCTCCTGCCAGCACTACGAGCAGGGCTTCTTCGTCTCGCACCGGGACATCGCCGCGCGCGACCTCGACTTCGTGCTCTTCGTCGGCGACTACATCTACGAAGGCAGCAGTCCCGCGTACACGCTGCGCCAGCACGGCACACCGACGCCGCACACGCTGGCCGGCTACCGCGAGCGGCATGTGCTCTACAAGCGCGACCCCGACCTGCAGGCCGCCCATGCCGCCCATCCCTGGATCCTGACCTGGGACGACCACGAGGTGGTCAACGACTACACCGGCGACCGCGAGCCGGCCCACGACAACGCGGCGCGCTTCCTGCGGCGCCGGGCCGCGGCCTACCAGGCCTACTTCGAGCACATGCCGCTGGCGCTGCCGCCGCAGGGCGCCGAGATGCGCATCCACGACCGCTTCGCCTGGGGCCGGCTGGCCGAGCTGTGGACCCTCGACTGCCGCCAGTACCGCAGCCACCATGCGTGTCCCGACCCGGCGCGCGACGTCGGCCGCAACGTGACCGCCTGCGCCGAGCTGGCCGATCCCGCGCGGACGATGCTCGGCGCCGGGCAGGAGCGCTGGCTGGCGCAGGGGCTGGCCGGCTCGAGCCGCCAATGGAAGCTGCTCGGCCAGTCGACCCAGATGAGCGCCACCGGCATCGACACGCCCGAGGGACGCCGGACCTGGACCGACGGCTGGGACGGCTACCCCGAGGCGCGGCGCCGCCTGCTGCAGGGCGCGGCCGAGGCCGGCGCGGACAACCTGGTGGTGCTGGGCGGCGACGTCCATCGCCATGTCGCGGCGGACCTGCGGGTGCGGCCCAACGACCCGGGCTCGCCGGTGGTGGCCAGCGAGTTCGTCGGTGGCTCGGTCACTTCGCGCGGCGCCAGCGCGGCTGCCATGGCGCGCCTGCGGCGAGACAACCCCGACGTGGTCCATGCGCGCGGCGATCGCCGCGGCCATGCGCTGATCGAAGTCACGCCGACGGTGCTGCGATGCGACTTCCGCACCACCGCGCACCCGGTGCTGGCCGATGCGCGCTTCGAGACCGAGCTCTGCTTCGAGGTCGAGGCCGGCCGCGCCGGCGTGCGGCCGGGCGGCTGAACCGGGCGGTTCAGGTCCGCCGCCGGGCCGCCCCAAGGCGGACAGCGCCCCCTCGGGGGGCAGCGAGTACACGAAGTGTACGGAGCGTGGGGGCTCAAGTCCGCCGGCGTGGCACTTCGATCAGCAGTTCCGGGTCGAAGTCGTCCTGCTCCCCCTTGCCCAGGTAGCCCAGCGGATTCGCGACCACGCGGCAACCGTCCTTCACATAGTCGAACTGGCAGTGCAGGTGGCCGTGCAGCCAGAGCTCGGCCTGCGGCAGCAGATCGTCGAGGTTGTTGCAGAAGCCGGCGGTTCCCGGGCTCAGGCCGTAGCGCGGATCGGCACTCGACAGGCTCGGTGCGAAATGCGTGATTGCCACGGTCGTTCCGTCGAAGGGTTGGGCGAGCGCCTCGCGCAGCCATGCTTGGCATATAAGTGAGTGCTCCCTCAGCGCGTCGGCGAGGAAGATCTTTCCGTCCCGCAAGGTGGCCGCCTTCTGCAGGTAGAAGTTGGCGGCTCGCATCGCCTTGCCGCGCTTTGTGAGCGCGTCGGCCAGGCCGTCTGTCGGCTCGACCAGGGCATCGAAGTCGGCCCACAGGGTGGTGCCGATGAAGCGCACGCCGTCGATGACCCGGGTCTCGCGCTCGAGCCAGAGGATGTCCAGCGCCTCGCAGGTTTCGCGCAGCCGCTGGTGCACGACATCGAAATCGGCGTTGTCGTACTCGTGGTTGCCCGGCACGTAGATCACCGGCGTCGGCCAGCCGTGGCGCGGTGAGAAACGGGCGAGGCCGAAATCCGGCTCGATCAGCGACGAGCCCTCCTGGTAGGAGCCGATGTCGCCTGCCAGCACCAGCAGATCGGCACCGGCAGCGGGCGCGATCTGCAGGTGCGGATGCACCTCGATGTGGAGGTCCGAGAGCAGTTGAAGCTTCATGGATGCAGTCTAGAGGATGAGGTTATGCGTTTCGCGCATGACTTTCGACTTGAAGAATTGGGGAAAACCCTTAATCTTGTTTCATCGTCACTCCGCGCCGCCCGATGGGCAGCGCACCATCATGTTTCAGCTCATTGCCCTCGTGGTCCGATTTCTCCGCCCCGCCAACCAGGCCGTCGATGCCAGCCCGGCCGCCATCCTGATGCAGAACGCCGACAGCCGCGCCGGCCTCGACGCCCATCACGCGCAGGAACTGCGCGCCGCCGCCAGCGCCTGGTTGTCGGTCGTCCGCTGATTCTCAGCCCGCCGATGCAGGCGGCGAGTCAGCGAACGCGGCGCCGGCCGAGCGCAGCAGCGCCTGCCGCAGCCACCCGTGCGCATGCGCATGCTGCGCCCGTCGGTGCCACAGCGCGTCGACATGCACCAGCGGCTGGTCGAAGGGAAGCTCGCGCAGCACCAGGTGGTCGTCGATGCCGGTCACCCGCGCGAAATGCCGCGGCATCACGGTCAGCAGATCCGAATTGGCGACCACCCGGCCGGCCGTGAAGAACTGGTTCACCGTGACCACGATGCGCCGCTCGCGCCCCAGCGCACCCAGCGTCTGGTCGATGAAACCGTAGGGCCGGCCCGAGAAGCTCACCAGCAGGTGCCGCGCGGCACAAAAGCTGTCGAGCGTCAGCGGCGCGTCGGCCAGCGGATGGCCCTGGCGCATCACGCACACGTACTGCCCGACATACAGCCGCTGGGTTTCGAAGGGCTCGCCGACACCGGATTGCCCGCGCGCCGCCAGGCTGGCGATCACGGCGGGAAAGTAGCCGATCGCGACGTCCACCTCCTCCTGCTCCAGCATGCGGCGCGGATCGCGGGTCGTCAGCGGCAGCACCCGCAGCGAAACGGCCCGGGCTTCCTCTTCGACGATCCTGATCAGGCCCGGTATCAGCTCGGCCGCGGTGGCATCGGCCATGGCCAGCAGAAAGCTGGTGTCGGCGATCCCGGCATCGAATTCGCCCGGGGCCAGCGTGTGCTGCAGTTGCCGCAACGCGTCCCGCACGGTGGGCCAGAGCGCCAGCGCCCGCGGCGTCGGCTCCACGCCCGCACCGGCGCGCCGCACCAGTTCGTCGCCCAGCACTTCGCGCAGCCGTCGCAGCGCATTGCTGACCGCCGGCTGGGTGATCGACAGGTTGCGGGCTGCGCGCGTCAGGTTGCGCTCCGCCATCACTTCGTCGAAGACGCGCAGCAGGTTCAGGTCAAGCGTGCGAAAGTTCACATCCATAAGTGCTGTGAATGATAAACATCAGCAAGATAAAGTGGAAAGACACTAGGGTAACCCCTAATATCACCCCATCGGCTCCGGCCACTCGTCCTTCCAGGAGGAACACCATGACCAGTTTCATCCACGTTGAAAAGCCCGCTACGCACCCCGGCATCGTTCGCGCCGAGGCAGCGATCGACCGCGTCCGCGCCGCCCGCCGCGGTTTCGATGGCGCCCGTGGCCTGGCGGCGCTGCTGCTCGCGGCCATTGTGTCGTCGCTGCTGGTCGTCGCCGACAAGCTGGTGTCCACCACCGACGAAGGCGGCCTGCTGCTGGCCTGGGTGGTGCTGTGGGGCGTCGCCTTCGTGAGCCTGGCGCTGTTCGCCGGCACCGCGCGCAAGCTGGCCGTCCGTGCCATTGCCGCTGCCCAAGGTGTCGCCAAGCGCCGCGCTGCCGCCCGCGCCGACGAGAAGTTCCTGGCCTATGCCAAGTTCGACCCGCGCATCATGAACGAAATCAACGTGATCGCCACGCACCAGCAGGCAGCCGACGTCGAACTGCCGGTCGCCGGCAAGGCGCAGTCGCTGGCACGGGTCGCCAAGCGCTCGGCCGACGTCCGCATCCCGACGCTCCATGAAGCCATGCGCCGCGTCAACCTCGGCCAGTACTACTGATCGATCCGCCGGCCTTCGGGCCCGATGCAAAAAAGCCGCCCGAGGGCGGCTTTTTCGTGGGTGGCTGAAATGTTCAATCCGCCGCCGGGCCGCCCCAAGGCGGACTGCGCCACCTAGGGGGCAGCGCGTACACGAAGTGACGAGCGTGGGGGCTCCGCGCTTTCAGGCCGCCAGACGCTTCTCGATCGCAGCCTTGGTCGCCGGAAGTTCCTTCGGCAGGTGGTGCGACAGCTGCTCGAACAGCTCGGCGTGCAGCTTCAGCTCGGCCTGCCAGGCGGCCTTGTCGATGCTGGTGACGGTGTCGAACTGCTTTGCGCTGAAGTCCAGGCCGGTCCAGTTGAGATCCTCGTAGCGCGGGCTGACGCCGAACACGTGCTCGCTGCCGTCGGCCTTCTGCTCGATGCGGTCGATCATCCACTTGAGCACGCGCATGTTCTCGCCGTAGCCGGGCCAGACGAACTTGCCGTCCTCGCCCTTGCGGAACCAGTTGGTGGTGTAGATCTTCGGCAGCTTGGCGCCCGCGGCCTCGAGCTTCTTGCCGAGGTCCAGCCAGTGCTGGAAGTAGTCGCTCATGTTGTAGCCGGCGAACGGCAGCATCGCGAACGGATCGCGCCGCACCACGCCCTGCTGGCCGGCGGCCGCGGCGGTGGTCTCGGAGCCCATGGTCGCCGCCATGTAGACGCCTTCGACCCAGTTGCGGGCCTCGGTCACCAGCGGCACGGTGGTCGAACGGCGGCCGCCGAAGATGAAGGCGTCGATGGCCACGCCCTTCGGATCGTCCCAGGCGTCGTCGAGCGCGGGGTTGTTGGTCGCGGCCACCGTGAAGCGTGCATTGGGATGCGCGGCCTTGGCGCCGGTTTCCTTGGCGATTGCGGGCGTCCAGTCCTTGCCCTGCCAGTCGATGGCGTGGGCCGGGGCTTCGCTCATGCCTTCCCACCAGACGTCGCCGTCGTCGGTCAGCGCGACGTTGGTGAAGATCACGTCCCGGTCGAGGCTGGCCATGCAGTTCGGGTTGGTCTGCATGTTGGTGCCGGGGGCGACGCCGAAGTAGCCCGCCTCGGGGTTGATCGCGTTGAGCTTGCCGCCGGCGCCGGGCTTGATCCAGGCGATGTCGTCGCCGATGGTCGTGACCTTCCAGCCTTCGAAGCCGGCCGGCGGGATCAGCATCGCGAAGTTGGTCTTGCCGCAGGCGCTCGGGAAGGCGGCCGCCACGTGGTACTTCTTGCCGGCCGGGTTGGTCACGCCGAGGATCAGCATGTGCTCGGCCAGCCAGCCTTCGTCGCGGCCCATGTTCGAGGCGATGCGCAGCGCGAAGCACTTCTTGCCGAGCAGCGCGTTGCCGCCGTAGCCCGAGCCGTAGCTCCAGATCTCGCGCGTCTCGGGGTAGTGGACGATGTACTTGGTCTTGTTGCACGGCCAGGCCACATCCTTCTGGCCCGCTTCGAGCGGTGCGCCGACCGTGTGGACGCAGGGCACGAACTCGCCGTCGTCGCCGAGCACGTCGTACACGGCGCGGCCCATGCGGGTCATGATCTTCATGTTGACGGCCACGTACGGGCTGTCGGACAACTCGATGCCGATGTGGGCGATCGGTGAGCCCAGCGGGCCCATGCTGAAAGGCACGACGTACATCGTGCGGCCCTTCATGCAGCCGTCGAACAGCGGCTGCAGCGTGGCGCGCATCTCGGCCGGCGCCATCCAGTTGTTGGTCGGGCCGGCGTCTTCCTTCTTCGCGGAGCAGATGAAGGTGCGGTCCTCGACGCGGGCGACGTCGCTCGGGTCGGAAGAGGCGAGGAAGGAGTTGGGGCGCTTGGCCGGGTTGAGCCGCTTCAGGGTGCCGGCTTCGACCATCTGCTGGCAGAGGCGGTCGTATTCTTCCTGGCTGCCGTCGCACCAGTGGATGCGTTCGGGCTTGCATAGCGCGGCCATCTCGGCCACCCACGCGATCAGCTTCGCGTTCTTGACGTAGGAGGGTGCCTGCATGGCAAGACCCTTCAGCGGTGCGTTCATCGTCTATCTCCTAAGTTGTAAACCGTCTTTTCGAACGGGACGCGACGCGCTGGGGCGATCGAAATCCGTTGGAGAAAACGCTTCCGTCTAGGGAGAAGGCTGGATGGAAGCCCGTTTGAACCGGGGAGGGGCGTTGCGGCGACGACCGGTTCGGGGGTGGCAGATCGCGCCCCGCGGGCGACACGCAGTGCCCCGCGGCGACGCGCCGCGGGTTCAGGCCATGTAGATGGCGATGGAGGCCAGAAGAAGCATGAGCACCCCGCCGACCATCGGCAGCACCAGGGGCATCAGGGGGACGATCGACTCGACCGCGTCTTTTTCGACGGCGGCGGCGTGGCCGGGTTCGATGGGGGTGGGGTTGGACATCGGGATTCCTTGGGTTCGCAAGACTGGGGCCATTTTACCGGCTGGTACGCAGTCGGCGATCTAGGGGGTTGCCAGACATTCTGGGTGCCCGCGCGGGGCGGATTCTTGTGGGACATCAATCATGGACGAAGTCAGTGGGCGCTCGCGCCATGCATTGCTGCCCCCGAAATTTCGTCATCAATTTCGGAAATGGCTCGAAAGATCCAGCGGGCATGGACGACATACAGAATCCAGGGCGCGTCCTAACCTCGCCACCCATGAGTTATTTAGAGAACGATGGCGTGCCGACGATGGGCGTCACCGAGCCCGGTGATCCCGGTCTGGCCTACAGCGCGCATGCGCGCAGCCTGGTCGGCCATGCGCCGAAGGTTGGCGCTGTCAAGCGACGCAAGCTCCTCAACTATCCGGGTCCGGACTTCCTGCACATGACGAAGGAAGAGTGGCGCCGGCTGCCCCGCAACTGCAAGGGGTCGTGGCTGGAGGGTATCGATGTGCCGGGCCATGCCGCGCATCGGGTGCGTGTCGCCGTGGTGCACAGCGCATCGCTGTCGCCGGTCTACATCGTCGATGCCGTGCGCATCGATCCGTCCTGGCCCTCCGTGCGAGGGCCTCGCGTTCCGGGCTGTGCCGCCTGCCAAGAAATAAGCTCTTGACGCTTCACACCTAGCGCTGCTCCACTGCCTCGAACCCCGCCTCCCTCAGGGCTTCCAGCACCGCCGCCAGATGCTCCCGTCCACGGGTCTGCAGCACCAGTTCCACGTCCACGTTCTGCGCCGCCAGCATGGTGAAGGCACGCTGGTGGTGCACCTCGTCGATGTTGGCGCCCGCTTGCGCGACAGTGGCCGTGATATGGGCCAGCGAACCCGGTACATCGCGCGCACTGACCCGCACGCGCGCCAGCCGGCCGGCGCGCACCATGCCGCGCTCGATGATGGCCGCCAGCAGCAGCGGATCGATGTTTCCCCCGGACAGCACGAGCCCGACGCGCTGTCCCCGGAACTGTTCGGGGTGCCGGATCAGCGCCGCGAGCCCGGCCGCACCTGCCCCCTCGACCAGCGTCTTTTCGATCTCGAGCAGCATCAGCACCGCCTGCTCGATGTCCCCCTCGTCCACCAGCAGCAGGTCGTCGACTTCGCGGGCGATGATCTCGCGGGTCAGCACGCCCGGCGTGCCCACGGCGATGCCCTCGGCAATCGTGCTCGTGCCCTGGGGATGGTGGGTGCCCCGCACCGCATTCACCATCGCCGGGAAGCGCGAGGTCTGGACACCCACGACGCGAATGCCCGGCCGGCGCGCCTTGGCGGCCACCGCCATGCCGGCGACCAGCCCGCCGCCGCCGACCGACACCACCAGCACGTCCAGGTCGGGCACCGCATCCAGCATTTCGAGCGCCACCGTGCCCTGGCCGGCGATGATCGCCTCGTCGTCGTAGGGATGGACGAAGGCCAGCCCCTCGCGCTCCGCCAGCGCCAGTGCGTGCGCGCGGGCGGCGTCCAGCGTGTCGCCGTGAAGCACCACTTCGGCACCGAAGCCGCGCGTACGCTCGATCTTCACGCCCGGCGTGAAGCGCGGCATCACGATCAGCGCCCGCAGCCCCAGGCGCTGGGCGTGGTAGGCCACACCCTGGGCATGGTTGCCGGCCGACATGGCGATCACCCCGCGGACGCCGCTTTCCGAAAGATCGACCAACTTGTTACAAGCGCCGCGTTCCTTGAACGAGGCGGTGAACTGCAGGTTCTCGAACTTGAGGAAGACCTGGGCACCGACGATTTCGGACAGGGTGCGCGACTCGACACAGGGCGTGTCCAGCACTTGCCCGTGGAGGCGCCGGGCTGCGCGTTCGATCGCTTCGATTCCAATCATCGGTGGAATTGTGGACGGATTTGCAACAACAAGGTATTTCGTGTCGGCAGGCTTCCCCAAGCCAAAACTCTGCGCTATGGTCGCGTCCAGATTCACCTTCTCCTAGCTGGAGGTTGCCCGATGGTCAAGCGTTCCGGTGTCGATGCAGTGGCTGCGGCTTCCCGCGGCCATGCACTGCCGTCGCCCGGACTCAAGGAAGCGCCGGTGCTCGAACTCATGTGTTCGCACTTCGTGCTCACGCTGGCCGCCAAACAGGGTCCGCGCTTCAATGTGCGCCGGGACCTCAACGRGCTGCTGTCGCTCACGGGGCGCCACCTGGTCTGGCCGCTGCCGGTGCTGCAGCGCCTGCGCGAGTTCCTCGGCCGGCGTTGCGTCGGCAACGAGGTCTGGAAGGGCGTCGAGGGCTTCGATGGCCGTACGCTGCTCGACCGCCACGGCGTCTGGCGCGGCCCCTACGAGGAAGGCACGCTGTTCTTCTACCTGGACGAATACGCCAAGGACCAGCCGAAGGACCTGCTGTCGGTGCTGTCCGTCACGCGCGACTGGCTCACGCATGCGCTGCGCAAGCAGTCGACCCTGGTCGAGAAGAACATCGACGCACTGGCCGGTCTGCTGCAGCTCAACAAGGCCGAGCGGGCGCTGCTGCTCTACGGCACGCTGGCGCGCTACCAGCGCGACCTGCGCTCGCTGCTGGTCGAGTTCAAGGTCAACAACGCGCCCGAGGCCTATGCCGCGATCGCCGAGGTGGCCGGCGTCAACGCCAGCGAGGTCGGCGAGGCGCTGCGTGCCGGTTCGAGGCTGGAGCGCATCGGGCTGGTCGAGAACCTGATCTCCGAACACAACATCACCGACCTGGCCGACCTCATGAAGGTCAGCGAGAAGCTACCGCCGGTGCTGATGCGCGAGTACCGCGACCGCAACGAGCTGATGGCCGTCTTCACGCGGCCTTCCGCCAAGAGCAACCTGTCGGTCCAGGATTTTTCCTTCGTCGAGGACGACGCCCAGATGCTGGTCACGCTGCTGCGCGCGGCGGTGGCGCGCAAGGAGCCCGGCGTCAACGTGCTGCTCTACGGCCCGCCGGGCACCGGCAAGACCGAACTCGCCAAGGTGGTGGCACAAGCCGCGGGGCTGGAGCTGTTCGAGGTCGAATACGCCGACCGCGACGGCAACTCGCTGTCGGGCCGCGACCGCTATCGCTCGCTGCAGATCGCGCAGGTGTTCCTGAAGGGCAGCGAGCAGGCGGCGCTGCTGTTCGACGAGGTCGAGGACGTGTTTCCGCCGATCAGCACCGAGGCCGCGCAACTGATGGCGCGCGCCGAGCAGGTTCCGTCGCCGGCCAGCGGCAGCGTCAGCGGCAAGGCCTGGGTCAACCAGATCCTCGAGTCGAACGCGGTGCCGACGCTGTGGGTCACCAACCGCATCGAGCAGATCGACCCGGCGTTCCGGCGCCGCTTCGCCTACCACCTGGAGCTCAAGTCGCCGCCGCCCGGCGCGCGCGAGCAACTGGTGCGCAAGACCCTCGAAGGCGTTTCGGTGTCGGAGGCCTTCACGGCCAAGCTGGCCGGACGCAAGGGCCTGACGCCTGCACAGATCCGCACCGCGGTGCGCTTCGCAGAGCTGGCCATGACGGAGGGCGGGTCGGTCGAAAAGCTGATCGAGCGGCAGCTCAAGAATGCCGACCTGGCGCTCGGCACGCCCGACGCACCGGGCGCGCGCCGCAGCGTCACGACCTACGACCTCGACATGCTCAACGTCGAGACCCGCTTCGAGATCCCGCGCATCGTCGAGGCGCTGAAGGCGCGCGGCCACGGCACGCTGTGCTTCTACGGCGCACCGGGCACCGGCAAGACCGCGCTGGCCGAGCACATCGCCAAGGCCGTCGGCAGGCCGCTGATCGTCAAGCAGGCCAGCGACCTGATGAGCAAGTACGTCGGCGAGACCGAGCAGAACATGGCGGCCATGTTCAAGGAGGCCGAGGCCGAGAAGGCGGTGCTGCTGCTGGACGAGGCCGACAGTTTCCTGCAGGACCGCCGCGGCGCCCAGCGCACCTACGAGGTGACCGAAGTCAACGAGATGCTGCAGGGCATGGAGCGCTTCGACGGCATCTTCGTCTGCACCACCAATCTGCTCGACCGGCTCGACCAGGCGGCGCTGCGCCGCTTCACCTTCAAGATCAGGTTCATGCCGCTGACCGCCGAGCAGCGTGAGCGGATGTTCGTCACCGAGGCGCTGGCCGGCGATGCCAGCTTGCTGACCCACGAGATCGGGGTGCGGCTGGCCAGGCTGTCGCAGCTGTGCCCGGGAGATTTCGCCGCCGTCAAGCGCCAGACCGATATCCTGGCGGTCGAGTTCTCTGCGACCGAGTTCCTCGACCAGCTCGAAGCCGAGCACCGGATCAAGCCCGAAGTGCGCGAATCGCGCAGCATCGGCTTCGTCCAGTAAAGACCCACGGAAGAAGAGCGCGGATTGCCGCGCGCGAGGGAGAGCGATCGATGGGGTGTGTCCGGAAGATGGGCGCGGCGCGCTGCGCGTCGGCCGCCGTGGCGCTGGCAGCGCTTTGCCTGCTGGCCGCGTGTGGGGGTGGTGGCGGCGGCGGCGGTGTGGCATTGCCGCTGTCCGCGTTGCCGTCGCCGACGCCTGCGGCGTCGGGCGGCGATCCGATCGTCAAGTCTTCCAGCGTGGCCGGCCAATGCGCTTCACCGCGCATCGGTGTCGACCCGGACACCGGCGCCGCCTTCCCCGATGGGATGGGCTCGCTGGCCATCGAGAAAAGCTGGGTCCGCGCCTGGATCGCGGAGACCTACCTCTGGTACGCCGAAGTGCCCAACGACCTCCGGGCCGCCGACTATGCCACCCCGATCGCGTATTTCGACGTCCTGAAGACGCCGAATCTGACGGCCTCCGGCAAGCGCAAGGACCGCTTTCACTTCGTCGTCGATACGCTCGGCTATCGCGAACAGTCGCAGGCCGGTTCCGAGGTCGGCTACGGCCTCGAACTCGCCTTCCTGAGCGTCGCACCGCCCCGCGATATCCGCGTCGCCTTCACCGAGCCGGCCTCCCCGGCCGCGCAAGCGGCGATCGATCGCGGCCTGAAGCTGGTCGAGATCGACGGGATCGATGTCGTGGCCGGCGCCGATGTGGCCGCCCTGAACGCCGCCCTGGCGCCGGCGAGCATCAACCAGACCCACAGCTTCAAGCTGCAGGCCGGCGACGGCAGCGTACGCAGCGTGAGCCTGACCTCGGCCCGGATTACACGCGCGCCGGTGCAGAACGTGAAGACCATCGACAGCCCGACCGGGCCGGTCGGCTACCTGTTGTTCAACGACCATCTGGCGACCGCGGAAGGGCCATTGATCTGGGCCATGAATACCCTCAAGGCAGCGGCCGTCAGCGACCTCGTGATCGACATGCGCTACAACGGCGGCGGCCTGCTCGACGTGGCGAGCGAACTGGCCTTCATGGTCGCCACGCCCGAGGCCACCTTCGGCAACGTGTTCGAGCAATTGCGGTTCAACGACCAGAATCCGTTTGGCCAGAAAGGGAACCAGGTCAACCTGCCGTTCTACCCGACCTCGCGTGGCTACTCGGCGAGCGCCGGCGATCCGCTGCCCCAGCTGGGCCTGTTGCGCGTCACCGTGCTGGCGGGGCCGGACACCTGCTCGGCCAGCGAATCGGTCGTCAACGGCCTGCGCGGCGTCGGCATCACGGTGAATCTCGTCGGTGCCGGCACCTGCGGCAAGCCCTACGGCTTCTTTCCCCAGGACAACTGCGGTACGACCTATTTCGCGATCCAGTTCCAGGGCGTGAACCAGCAGGGCTTCGGCGACTACGGCGACGGTTTCGCGCCGACCTGCGCGGTGGCCGATGACTTCGGCCATGCGCTGGGCGACCCGGCCGAGGCCCGGCTGGCGGCTGCGCTGACGCTGCGCAGCACCGGCGCCTGCCCGGCGGCAACGACCAACAAGGCGGAACTGGCGCTCGGCAAGGCCGAGGCCGCCGGCACGCGCTACCTGGTCCGCCCGCCCCTGCGCGAGAACCGCATCGTTCCCCGTCTTTAGGGCCCGGCCGGCGCGGACTGGCGCGCTAGAAGGCCTTGCAGACGCGCAGCACGTCCTCGCCGTAGGCGTCGAGCTTCTTGGTGCCGATGCCGCTGATGCCCTGCAGATCCTCCAGCGTCGCCGGCGCGCGCTCGGCGATCGCGGCCAGCGTGGCGTCGTGGAAGATCACGTAGGCCGGCAGGTTGTGCTCGCGCGCCACCTCGGCGCGCCAGGCCTTGAGCGCGGCGAAGCGGGCCTGGCCGGCGGCGTCGAGCGACGCCGCGGCGGGCGGGGGCGCGGCGCGCGCGGTCTTCTCGCGCCGCGACTTGCGCTCGGCCGGCGACGAGACCGATTCGCGCAGCATCACCTGGATCTCGCCCTTGAGCACGGCGCGCGAGGCGTCGGTGAGCTGCAGCGTGTTGTAGGCCTGGGCATCGACGGCGAGGGCGCCGGTGGCGATCAGCTGGCGCAACACGCCGCGCAGCTGGGCCTCGCTGAAGTCGGCGCCGATACCGAAGGTGCTGACGCGCTCGTGGCCGAACTGCTTGACCTTCTCGGTCGCCTTGCCGCGCAGGATGTCCATGATGTGGCCGGCGCCGAAGCTGATGCCGCTCTGCTGCTGCACGCGGTAGATGGTGGACAGCAGCTTGCGGGCCGCATCGGTGCCGTCCCACACCTGCGGCGGCGTGATGCAGTTGTCGCAGTTGCCGCATGTGGCCCCCACGCTCGGCACGGCGTGTCCTCGCTGCCCCCCGAGGGGGCCGCTGCCGCCTTGGGGCGGCCCGCCGGCGTCAGCGGCCCCCACGCTCGGCACTGCGTGTGCTCGCTGCCCCCCGAGGGGGCCGCTGCCGCCTTGGGGCGGCCCGGCGGCGGCAGCGGCGTGCCCATAGGTCTCGCCGAAGTAGCCGAGCAGCCGCACGCGCCGGCAGTCGCTGGCTTCGGCCAGCGACAGCAGGGCGTCGAGCTTGCCGCGCATCACCTGCTTGAACTCCTCGCCGGCCGGGCTTTCGTCGATCATGCGGCGCTGGTTCACCACGTCCTGCAGGCCGTAGGCCATCCAGGCATCGGCAGCCGCGCCGTCGCGGCCGGCGCGGCCGGTTTCCTGGTAGTAGCCCTCGATGTTCTTCGGCATGTCGAGGTGGGCGACGAAGCGCACGTCGGGCTTGTCGATGCCCATGCCGAAGGCGATGGTGGCGACCATCACGATGCCCTCGTCGCGCAGGAAGCGGTCCTGGTGCTTCTGGCGCACCGCGGCGTCCAGGCCCGCGTGGTAGGGCAGGGCGTTGATGCCGGCGTCGCGCAGCGTCTGCGCCACGTCCTCGACCCGCTTGCGCGACTGGCAATAGACCACGCCCGCGTCGCCCTCGTGCTCGCGTTCGATGAAGCGCAGCAGCTGCGTGGTGGCTTCCTTCTTCTCGACGATGGTGTAGCGGATGTTCGGCCGGTCGAAGCTCGAGACGAACTGGCGGGCCTCCTCGAGCTGCAGCCGTTCGACGATGTCGGCCCGCGTCAGCGCATCGGCGGTGGCGGTGAGCGCGATCCGCGGCACGCCGGCGTAGCGCTCGTGCAGCACCGTGAGCGCGCGGTACTCGGGGCGGAAGTCGTGGCCCCACTGACTGACGCAATGGGCTTCGTCGATGGCGAACAGCGCCAGCTTGCCGCGCTCCCGGAGCGAGTCGAGCTGCGACAGGAAGCGCGGCGTGTTGACGCGCTCGGGCGCGGCGTACAGCAGCGTGATCTCGCCGCGCAGCATGCGGCGCTCGACGTCCTGCGTCTGCTCCCAGTCCAGCGTCGAGTTGAGGAAGGCGGCATCGACGCCGGCCTCGTGCAGCGCGCCGACCTGGTCGTGCATCAGCGCGATCAGCGGCGACACCACCACGGTCACGCCATGTCCCGCGCGCTGGCGCGCGATGGCGGGGATCTGGTAGCACAGCGACTTGCCGCCGCCGGTGGGCATCAGCACCAGGGCGTCGCCGCCGGCCACGACGTGGTCGACGATCGCCTGCTGGGGACCGCGGAACTGCGCGTAGCCGAAGATCTCGTGGAGGATCAGCTGCGGATCGTCGGCGCCGGACGGAGGCGCGAGCGCGGAGACGGAGGAGGCGATGGGCAAGGCGGACACTGTTCGGCGTTGGATGAAGGACGGCCCGCCAGGTGCGCAGCGGCGAGCCGGTCTTCATTGTCGCTTGGTGGCGGGCCCTCGGCGGTCAGTGGCGGATGTTTTCGCGGCCGGAAACCGCCATCAACGTGCACCCCATGGTGGCTACCAGCTTCTCTCGGCCCTCGTCGATCGCGTAGGCATGGCCCTCGCAGACCGTGATCGTGCGGCCGGGCTTGATCACGTTTCCCACCATTCGGAAGCTCCGGCCCTTGGCGGGCGCGAGCAGGTTGATCTTGAATTCGATGGTCAGCACGGCGGCGTCGGCTGGCATCAGGGTGAAGCCCGCATAGCCGCATGCCGAATCGAGCGCGGTGGCCACCATGCCGGCATGCAGGAAACCATGCTGCTGGGTCAGGGCCGCGGCCCAGTCGAACTCGATGGCCACGCGGCCGGGCGTGATCTCGCCCAGGCGCGCACCGAGCGTGGCCATGGCGCCCTGGCGCTCGAAGCTCTGGCGCACGCGCTGCGCATAGTCGGGATCCTGGGGGACGAACGGGGCGGGTTGCATTCGGGTCGGCCTGACGTTGACGTAAACGTCAATTATCGAGGCGCCGCATCCGATGGGCAAAAAGGGATCTGGTGGTGGTGGGCACGGGGGTTGCTTGTTGACTTGCGTTCGCCGCTGCCAGCCCCTGTCTAGACAGCTTTGGGTGCATGAAACCGCTTTCGCGCACTGACAAGGAGCGAAGCGGCTGTTGACCCGGGCCGCAGTTCCGGGTTAACCTGTATATACAGGTGCATCGCGGGGAACCAAACTCGGCCACTCTGCTGGAACTCGCGTCTTTCGCGTCGCCGGCGAGCCGAAATCTTTGAAACGCAACAGGAGAACCTGAATGGTCAAGACGGTCGCAAAAATCGCCTCGCTGGTGGCGGCGGGTGCATGTATCGCGGGCATGGCGACGAGCGCCAATGCCGAGGACACCAAGATCACGCTGGGCATGTCCGGCTGGACCGGCTTCGCGCCGCTGACGCTGGCCGACAAGGCCGGCATCTTCAAGAAGAACGGGCTCGACGTCGACCTGCGCATGATCCCGCAGAAGGACCGCCACCTGGCGCTGGCTTCCGGCGCGATCCAGTGCGCGGCCACCACGGTCGAGACCCACGTGGCCTGGAACGCCAACGGCGTTCCGATCGTGCAGATCTTCCAGATGGACAAGTCCTACGGGGCCGACGGCCTCGCCGTGCGCAACGACGTCAAGAGCTTCGCCGACCTCAAGGGCAAGGCCATCGGCGTCAGCGCACCGGGCACCGCGCCGTACTTCGGCCTGGCCTGGATGCTCAACAAGAACGGCATGAGCATGAAGGACGTCAAGCTGGTCTCGCTCGAACCGCAGCCCGCGGCACAGGCCTTCGTCGCCGGCCAGAACGACGCCGCGATGACCTACGAACCCTACCTGTCGACCGTGCGCAGCAACCCCACATCCGGCAAGATCCTCGCCACCACGCTCGACTACCCGATGGTGATGGACACCGTGGGCTGCGCGCCGACCTGGCTCAAGACCAACGCCAAGGCAGCCCAGGCGCTGGCCAACTCCTACTTCGAAGCGGTCGAGATGATCAAGAACGACCCGGCCAAGTCGAATGAGATCATGGGCGCGGCGGTCAAGCAGAGCGGCGAGCAGTTCGCCAAGTCGTCGGCCTATCTGCGCTGGTCGGACAAGGCGGCCAACCAGAAGTTCTTCGCCAACGACATCACGCCGTTCATGAAGGATGCCCAGGCGATCCTGCTGGAGTCGGGCGTCATCCGCAAGGTGCCCGACGACCTCGCCGCCACCTTCGACACCCGCTTCATCCAGTAAGAAGCGAGATCGATCATGAGCGCGACGCCTGTCATGCATTCATCCAAGCCGACGCTGCCCGCCGCGCCGGCGGCGCCCGTGGCGCCTCGGCGGCGCCGCGCGCTGGCGCCGCTCGAGCCCGTCAGCG
>NZ_JBFUCJ010000015.1:0-74621 GCF_056405295.1 Variovorax sp. P1_H2
GGCGGAGGGCGGAGGCGGTGCGGGCGGGCGAGCGCGACTTCGGCGCCATCGAGGCACGCGCAATGCGGGCGCTCGGCGAGCGCGGCTGGCAGCCTGACTACATGACGCTGCGCCGCCGCGCCGACCTGCAGGCACCGGCCGACGGAGAGCCGCTGGTCGCGCTGGCGGCTGCGCGGCTGGGAAGCACGCGTCTGATCGACAACCTCGAGATCCCACGCGCAGTCTGATCTGAAATATCTGCAGATCCAAAGGGCGTTCTTCCTGCGATTTGCGGCGTGACGCGCTCGCGTGGGGATGTAGGACGTTCTTTCGAATGCCGGCCTGAGCTGGCAAGACAACGGCGATCTCGAAAGTGCGTACTTAAGCGTGTAATTGTTCCTTGGACGCAGCGGCCATGATCGACACAATCTCTTGCATGCCAAGTCCATCGACCGACATCCAAAGCGTCAGCAGCTTCGCGTCCTTGAATCGCGCCGATCAGACGCACCAGCGCAAAGAGCTGTCCCTGGCGAGGGAACGAATGGCCGGGTTCGTGATAGCCGGCCTCATCGCGGTCCTGGCGATCAGCCTGGTCGTCGGAACCTGGTAGCGTCCCTTTCCCGGCTTCGCCGCCGGCTGGCGCCCCCGTCGGGGCGCGCATTCGATCGAGCGCTGGGCTTCCCGACGGTGTGCTGACCCGCATTCGCTGGAGCGGCGAGGCCAGGCGAAAGGTTCCGCCGCGATCGGGCTACCACCGAACTCCGAAAAACACACAGATCGCGACGACGGCGATCAAGCCGGCTATCACGAACTTGGTCATTCGTTCCCTGGGAGGGGGGCGGTCCTTGGGCTCGTGGGTCATATCCGCGCGGTTCAATGACGCGAAGCTGCTGAAGCTCTGGGCGTCGGTCGAGTGATGTTTCATGTAAGTAATTGTGTCTAGTATCCCTCCGGAATCCAAGGAAAAAATGCACACCTAAGTACGCATTCTTGAGGCGCCATTGAAAGTGCCACGACTGAGAAATAGGCGTGATGATTCCAAAGATATGTGAACTTTTTCATCACTATGCTCTGGATCGATTGCTTTCTTGTAGACATAATTGGTTACATGATGGAAAGCAACACAACCCGCGGATGGTGGAACAACGACGTCGACCCGACGGAGCGAATGGCCCTGGCCCAGGCGCATCGGGAACGCCAGCGAGCGCAGCATGCCGCCGGTTGGCGACGCAACATCGTGCTCGGCGCCCTGATCGTGGCCGTGCCGATTCTGATTCGCGTATTGATCTCCGGATGACGGCTGATTTCTATCCAGCTCCGGTGCCCCTGGGCATCGCCCAGCTGCGCGAAATTGCCCTGGAGTTCCGTCTGCGCGCGCTGCGCGGCCAACCGAACGCAGAGGCCATCGCCGACGCACTTGATTCCGTGATTCGGGCGCGGCATGCCGCACTCGCCCGGAAGATGCGCGAACCGGAGCGCAGAGGGCTCTTTTCGATCCGATGACGAGGCGGCACCGGTCCGGCGGAACCCAGCCGCGAACATGGCCTCGGACCGGGACGCGCACCTGGCGGTGACCGCTATGTGCGGCGTCCCGCCTGATCGCCGAGCATGTCGCCGAGCAGGCGCTTCACAGCCGTTGCCTCAGCCGCGGTGTCGAAAAGGGATTCGCGCCCGGCACACTGCCCCTGCAGACGCGACACGAATGAGGGATCCTCGTGCGCGCGCCGCATCAGCGCCGCCAGGGCAGAAGCATTGCCCACCTCGAAATAGCCGTCGTAGTCCCGACCCAGCAAGCCGACGTTGCCGTCGATTCGGCTCGCCAGCACCGGGACCTGCGCCCGCACCGCCTCGATGACCACGTTGGCGCCGCCCTCGAGCCGGCTCATGTGCACCAGCGCCCGTGCGCTCGCCATCCATTGCCGCGCCACGGGTTGCGGCAGGCCGCCAAGCCAACGGTAGTCCGGGCAGTCCTCCATCGTCTGTTGCGCCTCCACACCCAGCGCCGCGTCCAGTGCGTTGCCAATGTGAACGATTCGAATGCCCGTGCCCCGGAGGTGTCGCGCCGCCAGCATCAGGGTCAGCGGGTCCTTTTCGCTTCGCAAGTGCCCCACGGCAACGAAGTCGCAAGGGTATGCAGCCGGCTCGACGCACGACACGCGAGGCGCAGATTGGACAATGACACGCGCCCTGGCCTGGTTGGCCGCCGACAGCATGTAGATAGCCTCTTGCTGCAGAACCACGATGTGACTGGCACACTGCAGCGAATGCTGCGCTGCTGCATCCGAGGCCAGGTTTCCGTAAAGGTCCGTGCCGGTCAGCACGAGCGCCAGGGGGCGGGTCGGATGCGCTTTGCGGAATCGAGCAATGGAGTCGGCAGAGCGACGCGCGTGCAGGGCCACCATGGCCATCGCGTCCTCACCGTCCCACTGCTGCAGGATGGTGGTCGGCGCCCGTGCCGACAGGAACGCCTGCCATCGCGCGGCCGTATGCCAGTTTCCGTTGTTGCTTGATTCGAGCGCGGGCGACACGATGACAACAGGAGGCTCGTTCATGCCGGACATGGTGCCACGACCCGCAATGGAAGCGAAGGATGCTCGCCGATTGGGCGGCGAGGCGCTGGCCGAAGCCATGCGGGACAGTCGCCGCCGCACGCTCTCGCTCGTCGACGACCTGTCCGATGCGCAGTGGCAGTTTCCCCATCGGGACGGCGTCAACCCTATCGCCTGGGAGTTGGCCCACTTGGCCTGGTTCGGCGAGTTTTGGATTCTTCGAGGCCCTCACCACGTCGGCGATGATGGGTTGGTCCGGGCGGCGTTGCCGGCTGCAATCGCCGGGCCCGACGCCCTCTTCGACTCCGCCCGGCTCGCGCACGCCCTGCGCTGGAAAGCGCCGTTGCCTTCGCGGCACGAGGTGGCCGACATGCTGGCCGCTCAGCTCGAGGCTTGCGTTCAGGCTTTGCCGGACGGCGACAGCGATGACGCGCTGTATTTCCATCGCCTGGCCCTGTTCCATGAGGACATGCACGGCGAGGCCCTCGTCTGGATGCGCTCGGCGCTCTCCTATTCCGCACCTGCAGGCACCTTGCCGGCACCGATGCCGGATGGCAGCCGGATCGGATTCCCGGGCGGAAGCGTTCGCATCGGGTGGCCCGCAGACCGGCGCGGCTTTGCGTTCGACAACGAAGGACCGGGCCGTACCGTGCTGCTTGGCTCGCTGGATATCGACGCGCGGCCGGTGACGGCAGGCGAGTTCCTATGCTTCGTCGAGGCGGGCGGATACCACGAACCCATGTACTGGCCGGGTGAGGCGGGCAGATGGCGGTCCACGATCGCCCGGGGACACCCTGAACGTTGGCGGCTGCACGAGACGGCCGCAGGCAAAGAGTGGCAAGTGCGCTGGTTCGACCGCTGGCTCCCCCTGGACCCGGACCTGCCGGTCATCCACGTCAATGCCTTCGAAGCCGAAGCCTATTGCGCGTGGGCGGGCCGGAGACTGCCGCGCGCAGCGGAGTGGGAGMATGCCGCGGCGGTGCTCGGCACGGCGTTCCATTGGGGCGCCAGCGTCTGGGAATGGACCTGCGACGCTTTCGAACCGTATCCAGCCTTCGAGGCCGGTCCGTACAAGGACTACTCCCAACCTTGGTTCGGCAACCACCGCGAGTTGCGCGGCGGTGCTTTCGCGACGCACGAGCGGATGCACGACCTGCGCTACCGCAACTTTTTCATGCCGCAACGAGCAGACGTCTTTGCGGGGTTTCGAACGGCTTCGAAGGGATAGCGCGGCTAAACTCTCGAAAGCATGTTCCGCCGCCCCTTCCACCGCTGCATGACCACGTTCGCCGTGGTCCTGTCGCTGCTGTTCTCGCAGCTGGCGCTGGCGAGCTATGTCTGTCCTGGCGCGACAGACGCGGACGCCATGGCAGAGATGATGGCTTCAGGGGAACCCTGCGAGGGGATGGATTCGGCGCAGCCAGTGCTTTGCCACCAGTACTCGGCCGCCATGTCGCTCTCGTACGAGCCAGTCAAGGTGGCAAGCCCTTCGCTCCCGGCCGTCATCCAAGTGCTGGTCGTTCCGCCTGTGCAGGAGACACAGCGAGCAACAGCGTCTCCGGTCGCTTCGCGCCCGGAGCTCCGACCTCCACCCGACCCCGTTTTTCTCGCTACCGGCAGACTCCGAGTCTGAAATCTCCGTCGACTGAATGGCGCTGGTGCGGCTCGTCCGCTCGCCAGCCGATGCCCCATTTGCCTTCGGAGTTTTCATGCCATCCCTATTTCTGCGCGTCGCGGCATTGGCCGCCACGCTGCTTCCTCACCTCGCAGAAGCCGCCCCACTGACCCTCGGGGCGGCTCTCGACCTGGCCGTCCAACGCTCCGAATCCGCTCGCGCCGCGCGTGCGGGCGTGACGAGCGCTTCCGAGGCGGCCCGCGCCGCGGGCCAGCTTCCGGACCCGATGCTGCGCGCCGGCATCGAGAACCTGCCGGTGACTGGGTCCGACCGCTTCAGCACCACGCGCGACCCGATGACCATGAAGCGCATTGGCGTCAGCCAGGAATGGCTGTCGAGTGACAAGCGAGYCGCCCGCCAGGCTTCGGCCGAAGCCGTGGTTGCGCGCGAGGGAGTCCAGGCACGCAGCGCCGTCGCCGAAACCCGGCTGAACACGGCGCTTGCCTACCTCGACGCCTACTACGCAACCGAAGCGCTGAAGCTGGCGACGCTCACGGAGCACCACGCCCATGAAGAATTCGAAGCGGCGCGTGCCCGCCTGGCATCGTCAACGGGCAGCAGCCAAGAAGCGCTCGCTCTGACCGGCGCGCGTGGTCTGGCGGAGGACGAGTCGGCCGAAGTTCGTCAGCTGCAAAGTGCCGCCCAGTTGACGCTCCGGCGTTGGATCGGCACCACCGCCGACGCGTTGACACCCGTCACCGCAGTCCCCGTGCCGACGGAGCTGGCATACGTCGCAGCGCATCCCGCCGTTCTCGCGAAGCAGTCTGACATCGAAGTGGCCTCGCGAGCTGTCGCAGTCGCGGCCTCGGAGCGCACGCCGAACTGGACATGGGAGCTCTCCTACGGGCAACGCACAGGCTATGCGGACATGGCGACTTTCGGCGTGAGCATTCCGCTCCAGGTGGCCCCGTCCGAACGCCAAGACCGCGAAACCGCAGCGAAGCTCGCCTTGGCCGACAAGGCCGAGGCAGAGCTTGCAGAAGCCAAGCGCGCGGCGACCGCCGAATATCGAGCGCTCGCCAGCGACGCCCAGCGCTTGCGCGAACGCGTCGAGCGGTACAGGTCCGGCGTCGTGGCGCCTGCCGAGCAGCGAACAGTCGTCGCCACCGCCGCCTATCGGTCGAACCAGGGCACGCTCCTGACGCTGTTCGAGGCACGGCACGCAGAAGTGGAAGCGCAGCGGAAGCTCCTCACGCTTCAACGCGACCTCGCCAAAACCCAAGCACAGCTTGCATTCAAGCCTCTCGCGCAAGGAGCCGGCCTATGAAACGCACTCACCTCGCCGCGCTTCTCGTTGTCGGCAGCGCGGTCCTCGCCGGCGGAAGCTTCCTTCTGGGACGACGCCCCACCAGCAATGACGGCATGACCATGCAAGCCGGCGCCGGCGGTGGCACGTCGTCACCTGACGGGCGCAAGGTCCTCTACTGGCACGACCCGATGGTCCCAGGCCCACGCTTCGACAAGCCGGGCAAATCGCCGTTCATGGACATGCAGCTGGTGCCGGTCTACGCCGACAGTGACCGAAGCCCATCTGGCGTCAAAGTAAGTCCCACGGTGCAACAGAACTTGGGCATCCGCTCCGCCACAGTTCGGCGCGCCGAGACCTCGGCCTCGTTCGACGCCGTCGGCACGGTCCAGTTTGACGAGCGGCTGACCGTCGCGGTTCAGACGCGAGTCGCGGGGTACGTCGAGCGCCTGGCGGTGCGTGCTCCGATGGAGCGAGTGCGCAAGGGTCAGACATTGGCGACCATCTTCKCGCCGGAATGGCTCGGTCCGCAGAACGAGTTGCTTGCGCTCAAGCGCGCGGGGGTCGCGCCCGACCTCGTCGCTGCAGCACGCCAGCGGATGCGTGCCATGTCGATTCCGGACGACCTCGTCCGCCGGAGCGAGGAGACGGGGACGGCCCAGGCGCGATTCACCCTGAGCGCACCGGCCAGCGGGGTGGTGGCTGAACTCGGCGTCCGCGAAGGCGTTGCCATCACCCCGGGCATGACGCTGTTCCGCATCGCCGGGCTTGAAAAGGTATGGGCCGTGGCCGAAGTGCCGGAAGCTCAGGCGGCGCGCTTGACCCGCGGCCGAAAGGTCAAGGCGGCGCTGCAAGCCGACGCCTCCCAGACCTTCGAGGGCGAGCTCAAGGAAATACTTCCCGAGGTCAGCGCGAACACACGCACGCTGAAGGCGCGTTTCGAGGTCGACAACAAGGAAGGAAGGCTCACGCCCGGAATGCTGCTACGTCTGCAGGTGGCAGGGCCGACGAGCACCCGGCTGGTCGTCCCGGCCGAGGCGGTCATCCGCACGGGCAAACGAGCAGTCGTCATCGTCCGCAACAGCGCCGGCGCATTCGAACCGCGTGACATATCGCTCGGCATGGACATGGGCGACGACCTCGAGGTCGTCCAGGGCCTGAAGGAAGGCGACCAGGTGGTCGCCAGCGGACAGTTCCTCATCGACTCGGAGGCGCGGCTGCGGTCGGTGCTGGGAAGCATGACGGCGACGGCCGCACCGCCCGTGCCCGCCGCTTCATCGCCGGCAGGGAAGGCAGCGGCCACCCATGTGGGCGAAGGCAAGGTGGAGAACGTCGAGGCGGAGGGCATCACCATCTCTCATGGTCCCGTGGCATCGCTCAAGTGGCCGTCCATGACGATGGGCTTCTCGAAGCCGGACCCCAACGCGTTCGCGGATGTGAAGCCAGGCGACACCGTCCGATTCGAGTTCAGGGAGGGCGGGCCCATGGGCTACGAGCTCCTCTCCGTTCAGCGTGTACAACCGGGCACGAAGCAATGATTGCCGCACTCATCCGATGGTCGATTGGCAATCGACTTCTTGTGCTCGTCGCCAYGCTGTTTCTGGTTGTTGCCGGCATCTGGTCGGCGACCCGCATTCCGGTGGACGCCCTGCCAGACCTTTCGGATGTGCAGGTCATCATCCGGACGCCCTTCCCCGGCAAGGCGCCGCAGGTGGTCGAGGACCTGGTGACGTACCCGCTGACGACCACGATGCTCAGCGTGCCGGGCGCCAAGACGGTCCGCGGCTACTCGTTCTTCGGGGACTCGTTCGTCTATGTGCTGTTCGACGACAGGACCGACCCGTACTGGGCGCGCTCGCGCGTCGTGGAGTACCTCAACCAGGTACAGAGCAGGCTGCCCGCTGGCGCGAACGCATCGCTGGGGCCCGATGCGACGGGTGTCGGGTGGGTTTACGAATATGCGCTGCTGGACCGCACCGGCAAGCATGACATCAGCCAACTGCGAGCGCTGAACGATTGGTTCCTGAAGTTCGAGCTGAAGACCGTTCCCGAGGTGGCCGAGGTCGCGAGCATCGGCGGCATGGTGCGTCAATACCAGGTCGTGCTCGACCCCGACCGCATGCGGGCGCTGGGCATCACCCAGGCGACTGTCGTGGCAGCCCTGCAGAAAGCCAACCAGGCATCAGGCGGCTCGGTCTTGGAGCTCGCGGAGGCCGAGTACATGGTGCGTTCGCGCGGCTATCTCAAGTCGCTGGATGACTTCCGCACGATTCCGCTTGCGGTCTCGGGCAGTACGCCGGTGCTTTTGCGCGATGTAGCCACCGTCCAGACCGGCCCGGAGATGCGCCGCGGCATCGCGGAGCTCGACGGCCAGGGGGAAGTCACGGGCGGCGTCGTCGTCATGCGCTCGGGCAAGAACGCACGCACGACCATCGAGGCCATCAAATCAAAGCTCGAGACACTCAAGTCGAGCCTTCCAGCCGGCGTCGAGGTCGTTCCAACGTACGACCGCTCCCTGCTGATCGACCGAGCCGTCGAGAACCTGCGCTTCAAGCTGCTGGAAGAGTTCGCGGTCGTGGCGGTCGTATGCGCCATCTTCCTGTTTCACGTGCGCTCTGCCCTCGTGGCGGTGGTCGCGCTTCCCATTGGCGTGCTCGCGGGTTTCATCGTCATGCAATGGCAAGGCGTCAACGCCAACATCATGTCGCTCGGCGGCATCGCCATCAGCATCGGCGCCATGGTGGACGGTGCCATCGTCATGGTCGAGAACGTCCACAAGCATCTGGAGGCCTTCGAGACGAAGCACGCCAGGAGCCCGACACCCTCCGAACGATGGGAGTTGGTCGGCACTGCGTCGGTGGAGGTCGGGCCCGCCCTGTTCTTCTCGTTGCTCATCATCGCGCTCTCCTTCGTCCCGGTGTTCGCCTTGGAAGCCCAGGAGGGCCGGCTCTTCTCGCCATTGGCGTTCACGAAGACCTATGCGATGGCCGCAGCGGCGGGCCTGTCCGTCACGCTGGTGCCGGTGCTGATGGGCTACCTCATCCGCGGACGCATCCCCCACGAAGCGGCCAACCCCGTGAACCGCTTCCTCATGGCGGCGTATCGCCCCGCACTGGAGGCGGTCCTTCGCTTTCCCAAGGCCACGCTGGCGGTCGCAGCGGTGCTCCTGGGCGTCACCGTCGTCCCGGTGATGCACCTGGGCGGCGAGTTCATGCCCCCACTGGACGAGGGCGACCTGCTCTACATGCCGTCGGCGTTCCCCGGCCTTTCGGTTTCCAAGGCGTCCGAGCTTCTTCAGCAGACGGACCGGCTCATCAAGACGGTGCCCGAAGTGGAACGGGTGTTCGGGAAGGCCGGCCGCGCCGACACGGCGACCGACCCGGCGCCGCTCGAGATGTTCGAAACGACCATCCAGTTCAAGCCACGCGCGCAGTGGCGCACCGGCATGACCCCCGGCAAGCTCGTTGAAGAGCTGGACCGCGTCGTGAAGGTGCCGGGCCTGACCAACGTCTGGGTTCCGCCCATCCGCAACCGCATCGACATGCTGGCGACCGGCATCAAGAGCCCGGTCGGCATCAAGGTGGCTGGCTCCGACCTCGCCGTTCTCGACAAGCTGACGACCCAGATCGAAGCGGCAGTCAGGGGCGTTCCAGGTGTGTCGTCGGCGTTGGCAGAGCGTCTGACCGGCGGTCGGTACATCGATGTCGACGTAGACCGGCTGGCCGCGGCCCGCTATGGCCTGTCGGTGGCCGACGTGCAATCCATCGTCTCGACGGCCATCGGCGGCGACAACGTCGGCGAGGTCATTCACGGCCGCGAGCGCTATCCCATCAACGTCCGCTACCCCCGGGAGATTCGAGACTCGTTGCAACGGCTGCGGGAGCTGCCCTTCGTGACCGACAGAGGGATCCAGCTGCTCCTGCAGGATGTAGCGAAGGTCAGCATCGAGGAGGGTCCGCCGATGCTGCGCAGCGAGAACGCTCGTCTGTCCGGTTGGGTCTATGTGGACGTGCGAGGCCGGGACCTCAAGTCGGTTGTCAATGACATGCAGGCTGTGGTCACGAAGTCTGTGACGATGCCCGCTGGATACGCCGTGTCGTGGTCCGGCCAGTTCGAGTATCTCGAGCGAGCCACGCAGCGGCTCAAGCTCGTCGTGCCCGCCACCTTGGCGGTTGTCTTCGTGCTGCTCTATGTGCTGTTCAGGTCGGCCGGTGATGCTGCGCTCGTCATGGCCGCGGTGCCCTTCTCGCTCGTCGGCGGGTTCTGGCTGGTTTGGGCGCTGGGTCACTCCATCTCCGTGGCCACGGCAGTTGGCTTCATCGCGCTGGCTGGATTGGCTGCGGAGTTCGGTGTCGTCATGCTCATCTACCTGAAGAACGCGCTTTCGCGACGCATCGCGGCGGGGGCTCCGATGAACGACGAGACCCTGCTTGCCGCCATCCGCGAGGGCGCGGTTCAGCGCGTTCGCCCCAAGGCAATGACAGTGGCTGTGGTCATGGCAGGCCTGCTGCCCATCATGTGGGGCAGCGGAACCGGCTCGGAAATAATGACTCGAATCGCGGCACCGATGGTGGGCGGCATGGTGACGGCCCCCCTGTTGAGCATGCTCGTGATTCCGGCCGCCTGGTACCTGGTGCACCGACATCGCGCCGCCACACGCGGGACGCGGCAAGAAATCAAGGCACCCATCGAGGCTGCACGCTGACCCGAACGCTCGTCGAAGACAATGAAAGACAATTCGGGTTTCGCAAGCTATCCAGCGTTGCTGGCATCAATGGAAACCACGATGAAGCGCATACGCATCCTCGTTGCTCTCTCGCTGGTCTCGTGGGCTGGTGCACAAGCGCAGCCGACCACCAGCTCGGCGGCTGCCCCGGGCAAAACCTGGAGCGTCGGCACGCTTCCCGCGATGGCCCTCACCGAAGGCGAAGTGGAGAGGGTCGACAAGGAACACGACGAGGTCGTCATCCATCACGGCGACCTGCCCAACCTCGGCATGCCCCCGATGACCATGGGCTTCGCCGTGGCCGACAAGCGGATGCTGGACAGACTCCAGCCAGGCGACAAGGTGCGATTCAACGCTGAAATCAAGAAGGGCGAAGCGACGGTGACGTACATCGAATCCGTCCGCTGAACGCCAGCACCCTCCTCCTGGCTCGAGGCGCCTGGCGCGACCCACGACGCATGAAACCGGCGCAGTCCGATACCAGGGATACCGCGGAACCGGCTTTGCCGGGCCGCTGGTATCGCCCCCTCGAGGGGCTGAGATCCGCGGCTCCAAGCCTGCCTGCGCAGGCTTGGACGGATCCGAAGAGCCGCTGCCTCTGGCAGCGACTCGGGGCGCCGCAGGCGCTTCGGGGGTGTTTCATCCTATGCGCCCCGAATACCCAACGCGACGAACTCGCCCGTGAACCAACCCACGCGTTGGCCTGCATATTCGAGCACCGAACCGACCGAGATTCTTGCTTTGCCCTTGCGCGTCAGCATGCGGACGAACTGATGCCACGCCTCGGGGTCCTCGATCGACGACCGGGCAGTGAATTCGCCGTCGATGGGGAGTTCATATTCCATCGTGTTGCGTTGAATGACCAACCGGCTGGCGATGCCCACCCCCAGCAAGCGCGTGTGCAGCAGCGACCAGGCCGCAAGGATGGCCAGCGCGGAGGCACTGCCGCCGAATACCGTTTCCTGGTGATTGATGTTCGGCTCGAGCGGCGCCTTGAGGACCACGGCCTGCGCATCGACAGCCACGACCGACGTCTGCATCGCCTTCGACAGCGGAATGTGCAGGTGGAGGTATCGCTCAAGTTCGGCTGGCAACACGGATTCGTCTCCCTCGATGTCTGACGTGGAAGACAGCATAGCGGCATTCGCGCCCCGGCCGAGGAGCGCCTGGTCGCGCTGCAAGCGCGCACGCGGCCTGCCGCTCGAGGAATCGGCCCGAGGGTTCGGCATGCGGACGCCCCTCCGATGCAGGACACTCCAGGTTCAAGGAATATTCCCATGTCAAAGCAGCTCCTCCATGCGTCGATCGCGGCGACGACGCACATCGTCACCAGGACAACCGACGGCGGGACAGCATGAACGCGCTCAGCCACCACGGCGTGCTGGCCGCCCTCGGCGCGGCGGCGCTCTTCGGCGCCGGTACGCCAGTCGCCAAACTGCTGCTGGCACACGCGAGCCCTTGGCTGCTGGCGGGCTTGCTCTACCTGGGGTCCGGCACGGGTCTGTGGCTTTGGCGCCTTCTTTCGCGCGCGCCGGCGGTTCGGCTCCATCGGAGCGAACTCGGGTGGCTGGCGGGCGCCGTCGTTTCGGGCGGCATGCTCGGCCCTCTTCTGCTGATGACGGGGCTGGCCGGCATGGCTGCAGCCGACGCTTCATTGCTCCTGAACGCCGAAGGCGTGTTCACCGCACTGCTTGCCTGGTTCGTGTTCAAGGAGAACTTCGACCGGCGTATCGCGCTGGGAATGATCGCCATCGTGGCGGGCGCGGCCATTCTCAGCTGGCCAGGCAAGGCAGGCGTCGGCGCCCTGTGGCCCTCGTTGGCGGTCCTGGGTGCATGCCTGGCCTGGGCGGTCGACAACAACCTGACGCGCAAGGTGTCGGTGGCCGACGCGTCGTTCATTGCGATGGTCAAGGGCCTGGTCGCCGGCGCAACGAATCTCGCCTTGGCGGTCGCCACGGGCGCGGCGTGGCCGCCGGCAACGGTCGTCGCCGGAGCCGCTCTCCTGGGCCTGCTGAGCTACGGGACGAGCCTGGTCCTGTTCGTCATCGCACTGCGCCACCTGGGAACAGCGCGCACCGGCGCCTACTTCTCGGTCGCGCCGTTTTTCGGCGCCGTGCTGGCCATCGGCCTGCTTCGCGAGCCCCTGACACTCCAACTTGTCCTGGCTGGCATCTTGATGGCCGTCGGTGTCTGGCTGCACCTGACCGAGCGCCACAGCCACCGGCATGTGCACGAGGCGCTGGAGCACAGCCACGCGCATGACCACGACGCGCATCACCAGCACGTGCATGCCGACGGCTCGCCCGCCACGTCCAGGCACACGCATTGGCACCGGCACGAGCCCCTGGCCCATAGCCACGCGCACTTCCCGGATATCCACCACCAGCACCCCCACCCGCATTGAACTCTTTGGGGGCGACACCTCGGGCCGGCGAATAGGGGATATGCACGCGAGCGTATGACCTTGGGCTGCCGACGCGCGAAACTGGCGGCTGGCGCCTCACGGCGCATGCACAACCGAGACCTTCCATGCCCAACTCGCAGACTCCTCCCATCGACAGACTCAGGGCCTTGCCGAAGGCAGAGGTCCATGCACATCTCGAAGGCTGCTTCGAAACGAGCTGTCTCGAGCAATGGGCATCGCAGGCGGGCGTGCCGATGCCCAGGCCTCGCGATCGCCTGTTCGAATTCGAAGGCCTGGCAGACTTCCTGCAGTTCCTCGACTGGGCTTGCGGCCTCGCGTCGACCCGCGAACGCCTCGCCGAGCTGAGCTACGGCTTCAGCCGGCGGCTCGCCGACGGCGGTGCAGGCTACGCAGACGTGATCGTCAATCCCACCCATTGGAAGGCGTGGCATGGCCGTCTGCCCGACATGATCGACTCGATCGATGCCGGCTTCACAGCCGCAGAGCAAGACGGACTTCCTCCGGTGGGCCTGTGCGTCAGCCTTCTGCGCACGCAATCGTCGGACGCCGCGGCCGAACTGGTCGACACGCTGGTGGCTCTGCGACACCCGCGGGTCGTGGCACTCTCCATCGATGGCAACGAGGCTGCCGCGGGCCGCACCGGCCCGCGTTTCGCAGAGGCGTTCCGGCGGGCAGGTGCGGCGGGGCTGCGCCGCACCGTGCACGCTGGCGAGTCCAGTGGCCCTGAGGGCGTTCGGGATGCCATCGAACTGCTCGGTGCCGACCGCATCGATCACGGCGTGCGAGCGATCGAGGATCCGGCGCTGGTTGGACTGTTGGTCGATCGGCAGATACCCCTGGGCATCTGCCCGACTTCCAATCTGACCTTGGGCGTCTACCCTCGCATCGAGGACCATCCTATCGATCGCCTGCGCCGTGCCGGCGTCGCTGTGTCGATCAACACCGACGATCCGGTCTTGCTGGGGGCCAGCTTGGTGAGCGAGTACGCCATGTGCAGCAAGGCGTTCGGCTGGTCGGATGACGACCTTCGATCGCTGGCACGCAATTCGATCGATGCGAGCTTTGCTGACGCCAGCGTCAAGGCAAGGCTGATCGAGGCGCTATCGCACTGGTGACGGCGCCGGGCCACCCGATCGCCCGGCGGGCGCTTTCGATGCCCCGCGTGCCCGGGCGATCCTTGCGTGGCCATGCCCGCGCCGGCGGTGCGGGTGGTCTCAGAGCATCGCCAGATACCGGGGCAGGAAGGTGGCCGCGCTCTGCAGAAGCTCGAACTCCGGGTCTGGGAGCGGCAAGCTTCGCATGTCGAAATGAGAAAGCGTGCCCCAGAGTTCTCCCGAAGTGTCGTCGAGCACGGGCACACTGTGATACGAGATAACGATTCCCCGCAAAGCATGCCCGACGAGGCGAGGGTCGGCAACGGAGTTGTCCGTACGGAACGATCCCCCCTTCACCACGAACTGGCAGAAGCTGCGACTGAACGGAACCACGGACAGGAAGTCAGGCCGCATCCGGCCGGCCTTGTCGTGAAGCAGTACGTTGTGAAGAAGCGGCCCGCCGAATCGATAGACCGCGGTGAACCGGTGCGGGACGCCTTCGTTGAGGTACGCCAAGGCCGCAGCGGGTCCACTTGCCGCCAATACCGCGGAGACAACATCCGGAGTTCGCACGCAGTCCATGACGAATGCTAGCAAGGCCCGATCAAGTACGCTCGACTTTTGATGTCCTCGCTCCCACGGGGAGCGTGGCGAATTTGCCATGCCGGTGGTATCGTGCAAGGCGCGTCGATACGATCGTGCGCGCCGGTTCTGCCGGCGAGTGACCCTGGCTGGGTCACCCAGCCGAGCCGAACTTCGAAGAAGAGAAAGGCGGGCGATCATGAGCGAAGAAAGCTCACCGTTGGATGCCGGCCGGCGGTCAACCGCTCAGTTCGTATGCGCCCGCTGCAACACCCCTTTCAGTCCGGGTGCCAGGTTCTGTTCCGGATGCGGCGCGCGCCTGGCCAGTCCGGCTCAGCTGGAATGCCGCCCCCTCACCGTCCTGTTCTGCGACTTGGTCAACTCCACCGCGATGGTCGCGGGCGCAGATCCAGAAGACTCCCGCACGCTGCTGTCAACGTTCCATAGTGCTGTGACGGTCGCAATGAGAGCGGTCGGCGGCCACGTCGCACGCTTCATCGGGGATGCGGCATTGGTGTACTTCGGGTATCCGGAGGCCCATGAAGACGACGCCGAGCGCGCGATCAATGCCGCGCTCGAAGCGTCGAGGCAAGTCCGGGCCTTGAAAGATCCTCGAGGCCGCCCCCTGCAATCGCGCATCGGCATCGCGACAGGTCTGGTCGTGATCGGCAACCTGCATGAAGAAATGACAAGCGACGTGCTGGACGTCGCCGGAGAGGCTCCCCATCTCGCCGCCAGGCTTCAGGCAGCCGCGGAACCTGACGCAATCCTCGTGGACATGGCCACGCGCCAGCGTGTCGGTGACCTGTTCTCGTGGCGGGACCTCGGCAGCCTCACCCTCAAGGGCTTCGAGAAGCCCATTCATGGCTGGGCCGTCACGGGTGCGCGACCGGCGGCCAGTCGCTACGAAGCTCAGCACGAGAACCGCCTGTTGCCGATGCTCGGCCGCGACGATCTGCGCGATGCCATTCTTGGCCACTGGCGCCAGGCGTGCGAAGGATGGGGCCGCAGCATCCTGATCCGCGGCGAGCCGGGTGTCGGCAAATCGCGCATGGCCGCAGCCATCCTCGAAGCGACCGCCGCACGCACCACCCTGCGCTACTTCTGTTCACAGTACCGCCTGGGCTCGACCCTGCACCCCTGCGTCCAGCAGCTTGAATGGGCGGCCGGGTTCGCACGAGAGGACCCGAATGAGGTCAAGTTGGACAAGCTGTCCGCGGCGATCGGAGAGGTGTCGGAAGAAGACAGGGATCTGTTGGCCGAACTGGTCAACGTCACTCCGGCTGCGCGCGCGTCTGCGCCGACACTCACGCCGCAGGTCAAGCGCCGTCGCACGATGGAGGCGCTGCTCTCGCAACTCGAGCGCCTCGCCGCCAAAGAGCCAACGCTCGTGATCTTCGAGGACGCGCAATGGAGCGATGAATCGACGCTCGAACTTCTTGGCCTGGCCGTGGCGCGCGTACATCGTCTCCCCGTTCTCATGCTGGTTCTTGCGCGACCGGAGTTCAGTCCCGCATGGGTCAGGAGCAAGCACCTGGTAGAGATGTCGCTCACGCCACTCGATCCCCACGTGGGCGGTCAACTCGTCAGGATGATTGCGGCTGACATCGCCCTCTCCGGTCAGACGGTCAACGACATCGTGGCCCGCACGGACGGCATACCGCTGTACATCGAGGAAGTGACCAAAGCGGTCATCGAGAACCGTCAGTGGCAGCCCTCGGCCAACCAGGCGACAGCGGAGTCGCTGCCGATCTCGCTGCAGGCTTCATTGCTCTCGCGGCTGGATCGTCTCGGCGAGTCGCGCGAAGTCGCGGAGATCGCGGCGGCGATCGGACGCACCTTCAACGTCGAACTGCTGGCTCTCGCATTCAATCGATCCGACGCGCTGAAGCCATCATTGGACACGCTCGTCGCAGCGGGCATCTTTCAGCGGCTGAGCGGAAAGGACTCGGAATACGCCTTCCGGCACGCACTGATTCGAGACGCGGCGTACCGGATCATGGTCCGCGAACGCCGTCAGGCCATTCAGCTGCGCATCGTCTCGGCGATCGAATCGCACTTCCCCGAGATCCGCAACGTGCAACCGGAAGTCCTGGCCTGGCACTGCGCCGAAGGCGGACTGGCCCGTGAAGCCGCCCAGTACTGGCTCATGGCCGGCGTCGCGGCGCTGCGGCGCTCCGCCATGCACGAGGCGCTGGTTCACCTGCGCAGTGGCATCAAGGTCTTGCCGGCGGAGACGGACGAGGCTTGGCGAGCCAAGCTGGAACTCGATCTGACCATCGCCCTTGGCAAGGCGCTGATTGCAACGCAGGGCTATGCGATCGCGAGCACCGGGGAGACCTTCACACGCGCTCGGGTCTTGTGCGACCGGCTCGGAAATCCACCGCAGCTGCTGGCTGTCCTGCACGGCCTGTGGACACACGCCCTCCTGCGCGGCGAACTGGCCTCCGCTCAAAGCCAGGCCGATGCCCTGCTGACGCAGGGCCAGAACAGCGGCGACCGCATGCACCTGCTCATGGGCCATCGCTTCAGCGGCATCACGAGCCATCCGCGTGGCGAGTTCTTCGAAGCCGTGCGCCAATTGGAGGAAGGTCTCTCCCTCTACGATCCTGCACAGCAGGCCACGTATTGGGCCCTGACGGTGGACGATCCGAAGGTCATCATGCTGACCTATTTGTCCTGGTCGCAGATGTGCCTGGGTCGCATCACGGATGCCCGCCAAAACAGCGAGCGCGCCATCAACGAGGCACGTGAAATGCACCACGCCTACACCCTGGCACATGCCCTGACGGGCGCCTCGTTCGTGACCCTCACGATCGACAGGCCCGAGGCGGCCCTGGAGAGGCTGGACGATCTGCGGGCACTGCTGGAGGACAACGGCATCTCCTACTACGACGCCGTCGAGACGGTGCTAAGGGGCTGGTGCCTCGCTGCAATCGGGCGTTTCGACGAATCGCACGCGCTGCTCGAGCGAGGCATCCTGGCCTACCGGGCAACAGACGCACGGCTCTATCTCTCCGGCTTCCTGAGACACGCCGCCGAAGCGCACGGGTGGGCGGGAAGGATCGATCTGGCACTGCAACTGATCACGGAGTCACTCTCCGTGCTGGAAGCGACGAATCAGCGTTGGGACGAAGCGGAAACACACCGTGTGCACGGTGCCCTGTTGAAGGCCGCTGGCGACAAGGAGGGCGCGCGACGCGAATTCGCCAAGGCCCTGGAGATTGCCCGACACCAGAAAGCACGACTTTGGGAACTGCGAACCGCCTGCGATCTCGTGGAGCTCGATGATTCGGCGGTCGGCTCGAACAACGCTTCCATGAAAGTCCTCGCGGCCGCATTCGACGCCTCGGAGGCCTACGCCAACACCCCTGACCTCGCGCGCGCCCGGACCCTGCTGTTGCGAAGAACCTGAAGTACCGCCGCGATCCTCATCAACATTGCGGTTGACTGTTGGCCGGTCGCTGGTAGCGTGGCCGTGGCGATACGTGAGGAGGTCCTTCCATGGTGAGCTCACCACTGTCCGTCTTGTGCGCGCTGGCGAACGGGCTCGCCAGGCAGACACTCAACGCCCGCGCGATCGGCCGCATCCTGGGAATCTCAACGGCGATTGCGATCACAGCGCTGGTGGCCATGAGCGCCGTCGACCCAACGYCTCGCGGTATCGGGTCGGTCTACGGCTTCGAACTGGCGCCAGATGCCGAGCAGCGCAAAGTGTTCCTGGATTTCTGGAAGGCGGGTGGTCTCGCGCACCGCGCGCGCCTCTTCCTGATCCTCGAGACGCTCGTGCTGGCACCGGCCCTGACGCTCGCGCTGCTCGCCTTCGGCGTGCGGCTGCGCCAACTGCTCGCGCGGGACAGAGGCACCGCCTCCGGGCCCGGCGCGCTTCCCACGCTCTTGTGGTTCTGTGCGCTGGTCTTCGCTGGCGCCGCCTTCACACTGGTGGCCAATCTGCTCACCCTGCTCGCGATCTCGCACACCGACACGCCATGGTTCGCGCCTGCCGCACATTTCGCACAACTGGCGAAGTTCGGGCTGTGGGCGGCCGCCGCCCTGTACACGTCGCTGTGGTTTGCTCATTGGTATTTCGCGCTCGATACGCCCAACGCGCTGCAAGCTGCCAACGCGCGATCGCGCATGCGCGCCGACATCGCCGACATCCTGTGGCGGACCAAGTACGCGGTTGCCGTGCTGCTCGCCTACGGCGCGCTCGTTCTCCTCATGGATCAGACCCGCGACGGCCTGGTACGCCAGGTCCCCGACCCGACAGATCCCGGCGTGCACCCGGAGATGCTCGCTGGACTCCTGTTGACGGCCGCTTCGGTGTGGCTTCTCGCCTACGCCTCGTGGCTATGGCCCCGCCTCCTTTTGCGCCTCGCCACGCCGGGCCGAGAGAGCACGCCGAGCGCCGCATCGATTGCGTTCGCCAAATGGTGGGCCCGGCTCCTGGGCCTTGCACCCTTCGGGGCCGTCAGCCTGGTGATCGCCTGGAGCCTGCGCGATCAGCCGCACGGATCCCCGGGGGCGCCATGGCTCGCCGGCCTGCTTGTGGGGATCGGCATGCTCGCTTTGCTTTTCCTCGCGGTTGTCACGCTGAGAAGCCACGAGAACGCCGTCGGCTACTACGAGGCGAAGGAGAGCGCCAGCGATGCGCGGGCCGACATGGGGCTGCGTCCTTTCTGGGTCGCTTGGGCGCCACCGCTGCTCTTCATGCTCGTGCGGCTCACCAGCCTCGAGACCTGGACGCCGCCGCTCGCGCTGGCGGTCATCACGAGCGGATTGGCGGCATGGGCCGGGATCTTCGGCTGGGTCGCCTATCTGTCGCGCCGCAACGCTGTTCCGTATCTGATCGCAGCCCTCGGCGCTTACGCCCTGTTTGCCGTCTTCGGATGGAGCGAGGTCCACAGCATCCGCACGGACCAGGCCTCGGAGCCGGCGGATCTCGCCAGGTTCCTCTGGTCGGTGGCCCTCGGGCTGCCCTGCGTGGTCTTGGCCTGTTGGCTCTACCGTCGCGATGTCCCATCGAAAGGCTGGTTGGCGATCGGCGTGCCGGTGGCGCTTGCGATCCTCGCGATCCTCAAGCTGCACGACAGGCCGCCGCATCCGCTCGGGCTGCCGCAGCGCCCCGATCTGGAAGCGGCGGTTGCACAATGGCTCGGAGCGCTGGCAAAGCAGGAACCCCAAGCCGCCGAGAACGCCCTCCCCGTCTACATCATCTCGGCCGAAGGCGGTGGCATCAGGTCTGCGTACTGGACCGCGTCAGTCCTGGCACGGCTGAAAGGCATCGATCCTGACTTCGATCGCCGCACCTTCGCCATTTCCGCAGTCTCGGGCGGCGCCCTCGGCGTCGCCACCTTCCGCGCGTGCGATCGCGAGGCCGGCGGTGATGCCTCGCGACTTCGGAAATGCGTGGACCGCATGGGCGGGGCCGACTTGTGGACGCAGCTGCTGGGTGGACTTCTGTTCGAGGATGCGCTTGCCGGCGCCTTGCCGACGTCACTGTTCTGCGACAGCCCCGGTTGCGGCTTGCTGGGCCGATCCTACTGGTTCGAGGGAAGCATTGAAGGGGCTGTTCCATTCATGGCGACCGGCCTCGCCGCATCGGGCACCGGGGCGCGTCGACCCCATGTCCTCTTCGCCGTCACGCGCGTGGAAACCGGCGAAAGATGGATCCAGAGCGACCTGTCCATTGACTGGCGGGTTTTCCCAGGGGCTTGCGACGTGTTGGGCATGCTCGGATCGGACGTTCGGCTGAGCACCGCCGCACACAACAGCTCCCGCTTTCCCTACACAAACCCGGTGGGCGCGCTCTACGGAAAACAATGCGCCGATACCCCCGGCGAAAAGGGCCGGCCACATGCGCTTCGAGCGCACCTGCAGGATGGCGGCTATTTCGACGACAGCGCCACCTCGACCAGCTCCGACGTCTTGCGCATGGTCAACCACTGTCTCTTTGGCCAGTGCGAGGCGCTCACGCCCAAAGGCGACACCGAGGCAGCGCAACGCCTGGAGCGGCTGCGCGCACGGCTTCGTCCAGTCGTCATCGCCATCCGCAACGAAGATCGATTCGAGAAGGAAGCGGCGCTCGATCCCGACGGGACGTGCAATGACTCGGCGCACCGTGATCCCGCCCGGCCACGCGAGCGAGCGCCGCTTCGGCTCGTGCCGGCGCTGCTGTCCTCGCCAATGACGCTCCTTGAAACGCGGGAGGCGCACATGCACGCCGCCGATGCGCAACTCGCTGCCGAGGCCAGCCAGCTCTGGGATCGCCTCGGAATTCGCCCTCGGCCGTCGACATCGCCGTGCGGACCGTTTGCGAATTGGGTGCTCGACCGGCCCGCTCACCGCTTCGATCTGGTGGCGGACGGCCTCTATCCGTCCGGATGGGTGCTGTCTCGCAGCGCAATGAACGGGATCAGCCTTCAGGTCGATGCGAAGCTGGGCGCGCCTGGGGCGCCGTAGACCGCTCGATTGTTCCAATGGCCAGCGCCCGAAGCGCCGCACGTCCGGGCAGGAAGAAGTAGCCCCCACCGCGCATCGTGACGAAGTTCGACAGGCCCGCGGCCTGACGACCCGGACAACCCGGGATGCTGAAATTCCGACCTTCGTCTTTGCATCCGAGTAGCGCGTCCGTCTCATCCTCCAGGCCGCTGAAGGAAGAATTGAGAAGCCATCGCTGTTGGACAAACTCGAACTGCCGCTCGATGCTCGCGTTGATGCACATGAACATCAATCCTCGGGTGCCGTCGTCATTGCGATAGGAGCGCCCGACGCGCAGCAGCCGGTGCGTCTGCACGGCGGCGAAACCCTCCGCCGACCCTGGCGCGAGCGCGTCGCGCGGATTGGCGCGCCGGATGTGGGCTCCAAGCGGGCAGCGCGCTCCGGACGCATCTTCCCGCGCATAGGAAAAAGTGTTGCTGCTATCGCCCCGCGCCATGCCGCCCCATCCGGTCGCCGGCTCGTCCGGATGACGAACCAGAGAACTGCCGTCGCGCCAGCGCCCCACCAACTTGGCAGCCAGCCATTCGACGCGTCGCCTCCCTGGCGCCGGTACGTCGGGGCCACGGATCCCGGTGGAGGCTGCGGCCAGCCAACGATGGAAGGACTCGACGTGCTGATCCAGCTCACGCACGACCAGGTAGGTGCCATTGCGCCCCAGATCGCGACAAGTGACGTTGGGGCCGCCGTCGAAGTTCGGACGCTGTCGATCTGCCGGAAGGCCCGCATCGTCGAGAAGATGATGGGGGTCGCACGATGCGCGCAGGGTTGGCGAAGCGGGAAGTTCGCCTCGCTGATCCGGATAGCCGAGGACGAACTCGCCGGGTGCCACGACGTCATTCGAGCGCAGCCCCTTCGCGCGCCGAGTGCCGCTCAATGCGGGTTGCGAGATTCCATCGACAAAGCCGAAGGCCTCGCGCGACGGTCCTTTTTCCGGCATGTCCTCCAATTGCCGGCACAAGACTTCGGTCTGTCCGCTCGCCTGCGACGCCGATCGAATCCGATCGAGCAGTTCAGCCAGGATTGCAGGCGCGCAGGCGTGCAACATGACGATGGCATCGATGCGCTCTTGGCCGCCACCCCAGAGCCAGCGCTGCGGCGCTTGCGCCCCAACGTCGCCGTTGGCTCGGGCGCGTTCGATGTCGTCCATGCCTTGCTGGAAAGCGACCGGGAACGTGGCCATGTCCTCGGCCTTCGGCACGCCGGTCCTGAGGACTCCGCTCGCCGAAAGGGCCAGCGCCACCGCTCGGTCGCGCCCGGGATCTTCGCCATAGCTCGCCATGGGCTCGATCCGACGGAGCCACGAGCGAACATCGTCCGGCGATTCGGTGAACGAGTAGGCGAGAAGGCACGCATACCGCAGCCTCGGCAAGGATCCGAACGCAAGGGCCGGAATGTCATGAAACGCCAGCGAAGCGTTGGGCTCCTGCGCCGATCCGAAGCAGGCGAGCCAGTCGCGGGCATCCTGCGCGCTCGTCGCGTTGGCCAGTCCCTGGCGAATCGCGGCGTTGGTGCGGACGCGATCCGTGGTGATGCCGGGATAGGCCGTGTACCAGCCATGCACGGGGCGCTGCTGCCGCCTCGCCCAGCGCACCAGGCGATCGCGGTCTGCGGCGCCGTCGCCGGAGAGATTTCGGGTGCGGGGAAAACCCAGACAGTTGCTCCAGATGGAGGTCACGCCCTTTGCCCCTGCGGTATTGATGACGAAATCGCCCACGTAGCCCTGCCAGCTACCGTCGTAGTTGGAGAGGAACAACATCTGATTCGTGCCCGGCACCACCAGCCAACGCGCAAAATGGATCACCCGGTTCGCACCCAGAAATCCGGGGCGGCAAAAGTACTTCACCAGACCCACTGAGAAAAAAGAAAGGCGCAAGGTGAAGCGGCGCAGAAGTCCCGGTTGAAGCCTGGACACCGAGAAGAGCAGGTTCTGAGCCGCATGGCCTTCGTGCTGCATCACGGATTGAACAGCACCTGACGCCGGCTCCTCGTCCACGGGCGTGTTCCTGGTTTCGAGACGCCGCAGCCTCAACAGCACCAGGATCGACAACACAAGGAACAGCGCACCCACAAGCAGAAACGCGTCGACCACGGAGACAAACTGCGCCGCCCCAAAGACAAGAAGCAAGAACACGAGCAGCAACGGCCATCCGATCGTTGCCAAGAACTCCAATGCAATGCACGCGGTGGTGCGCATCGCCGCCAACGCGTCGAACGAGCGAACCGGAATGGCGTCCCCGAAGAATCCGCGCACCAACGGCGTCAGCCCGCTGTCCGGCGCGGCCTTCAGGCATGGGGCCGCCTCAGGCGCGAATGCCCACTTGAAGCTTCCATCCAGCCAGAGCACATCGCGGGCAGCCTGCAACCTTTCGAACGGAGGAAGATCGTCCGGCAGATCCTGAAGGATGGCTTGCAGTCGACGCGCGAGTTCAGCCTCTTGGCGGATCCGCTTGCATGGCGCGCCCGGGGTGCCCGCGAACGGCAGCCCCAGTGTTTCCCACCACGCCTGACCGAGGACGAGCCTGTGCCCCAGGAGCTTGTCTCGAAGTGAGCCGGGGCCCTGGATACCGGCTGCCTGCAGCACCGCACCGAGCGGCACCTCGAGGTCTTCGGCAATGGCGTCGATACCGGCCTCGGCCGTGCCATCCACCGAAGCCTCGAGCAACAGGTTCGCAGGTCCACCAGGCTCCGCGGGAACAACAAGAAGACTCATGAAATGCACCACGGCGTGCGCATCCAGCGGCCGGGCAACGGCGTCGTGCATCGGATTGCCGAGTCGCCGATCGATCTCTGCCTCGACGGCTCCGGCCCGAGCAGCGTCGAACGGCATCAAGACTGTCACAAACCCTTGATCCATGGCCTTTGCTCCCGCACGAAGAGGATCTAGCTGAACTGTACGAACAGCTGTTCGGGAAAGAGGCCGAGCAACTTCGTCCRGCCGGCCGCCCCGGGGGCTCGACTCAGGCGCCCTTCCTGCCGCAAGAGGGCCTTGAATGCCTGTGTGATCTGGGCGTCGGCGATCGCCTTCCCGACGCACCAGTGCAGGCCGTACCCAAACAGCAGGGAGCCGGCGGGATCGCGTGTGCCGTCGAAGCGACCCGGCCGGTCGACATTGCGCGGATCAAGCATGGCCGATTGCGTGCTTGCCAGAACCACGGTGCCCGCGCGGATTCGTGTCTGGCGAGGCGTGCCGCGCGCCACGACGTAGTCCTTCTGGCAGCGGCGCCACGGACCTGGGTTCAGCGGCTTGAAGCGCATCGCCTCGAAGAGGCAGCGCGACAGCTGGGCATCGTCGCCGCCGTGGGCAGCCGCGCGTGCGGCCTCCATGGCCTCGGGGCGCGAAAACAGGATTTCCAGAATGTGCCCGGCGGACACCGCATTCGTCGGCACCGACCCCATGATCATGCCGACCATGATCGCGCGCATCGTCAGCCAGTCCATCGCCTCGGGGTCATCGACATGCCGTCTTGCGAGCCTGTGGAGCACGACGTCTTCGGACGTTCCGTTGTTGACCTGCTCGATGGCTCCTGYGATCGCGATGTCCACCAGTTCCGCGACACGGTCGGCGCCAGCGTCGGCCGTCTGCCACGCGTGGTCCCGCTCGTAGGGCGGCCCGAACAGCAGGCCGCTCACGGCCACCGTCCATTGGAAGAATTTCGCATGTGAACCCTGAGGGACAGGAACCCCGAAATACCGCTCGCAGGTATCGATGAAGACTTCGACGAACAGCCCCTGGATGACGTCGAAAGGGCCATGGCCAGCGCACTGAACGATCTGCGATGCGCGTTGCGCAGCCATGGGGCGCACCACGTTCGCCACGTCATCACGCCGGAAGGCCTGCATCACCTGCTTGAGGCCATGCCAATACAACTTCTCTTCGTCGGGGTCTCGCGTATCGAGCCCCAGGATGAAGGGTGTTCCAGGCTCACCGCCGTCGTTGAGCAGCCGCACATCCTTCCCCCACGGAACCGTAAAGATGTCATCGCGGCCCAGAACCTCGCGGACGTCTTCATCACGCGTGAGAAGCACCCACAACTCCAGCTTGGGCACCGGAAAGCTGCCGACGTAGCGCCAGCCGGGGAGCCTCAGCGACGGGAAGACCGTTCGCAGGAAGGCGAAGACCCATGGCGGCGGATTGGCGGCGATACCCGCGAACCATGCCTTGATGCCATGCAGGCGCAGCGTCCTGGCATCGAAGACCTGGCGATTCGCGCGTCGACTGGATTGAACCAGACGCTGATCAAGGCTGAGGTCGCGAGCCACGGCGGACGAGGATGTGCAGGTCCGATGCTCCTGCCGTTCCAGCAACTCTTGCATGGTCCCTCCGGCGAACGGTTCAGTCGTGTTCTGCACCGGCAAGAACCAGGACGCGGTTTCCAGCCGGGGGCCGCCAATGGCAATGGTGATGCCCAGCCCCGGCGCGGTCAACCCTCATCCTCCCCACGCTTGGGGATTGAACCGCCCTCGGTGAAGACTGCTACGTCATCATCGAATGCACCAGCGAGGCGGCCGCCCAGCGCGTCGTGGCCCACCTGGAAGTGCCAGCGCAGAAGTACGGTGAACTGATCGACGCGCGAGTCTATGGGTATCGCATGGATCTCAGCGCATCGGCGCTCGGGTGAGCGCGTCAAGTTCAGGACAAAAGGGATCGAAGGCGACGACAATTCGCCCATGAAAAAGCAGATCTCGGCACTGTTCGTGGCGGCCGCGGCGCTGATCGGCACCGAGCCCGCGATGGCCCAGTGGCACAACAGCCCCCAGTTCGATCGCGATCTCCAATTCTGCAGTCGAGGTCGTGTCAATTTCGATCGCTGCATGTGGGACAGGGGTTGGCAGCGCGGCCACGGTCAACGCTGGATGCGCAGGCCACCCAACCAGCAGTGGCACCAGCCACCGCCGCACCACTGGCACCAGCCGCCTCCGCCGCGGCGCAACCCGCCGAGGTTGAGCGACATGCAGCAGCGCGCGCTGGACAACTGCAACTTCCTGCCCCCGCAGGAGCAGCCGAGGTGCCGGGCGACGGTAATGTCGACGGTGCGTTAGCTAGCGCCCAACCACCCCGTACAAGCCCGAAGCCGGGCTGGTCCGGCCCTCGTCGACCGGCCTGGTGCCGAACACGATCCACGCGTCGCACACCGGGCCGATGTCTGCTACGGCGAGATTCGCAGCGTTCTGGAGCGCGCAGGGACGCCCATCGGCAACAACGATCTCTGGATCGCGGCCCACGCCCGTGCCGAAGGCTGGGTGCTGGTCACCCACAACGAACGTGCGTTCCGCCGCGTGGAGGGTCTGGCGGTTGAGAACTGGATCGGGCAGGCGCGTTGACAGCGCGGTGCACCCGACCGGGTCAAACCCGGGCGTGAGTCGTGTCGCGGGTGCGGTCCAGATCCGCCAGCAGTTCCGGGGTCGTCATGAGACGCAGCGCGTCGACCCCCGACATGTCATGGTCGCCCGAGAGGAAACGGATCTTGAACGTGCCGATCGACACCTCGTCGCCGCCGACCAGGACCTGAGACCGCACCCGGATGCCGTTGACGAAGACGCCGTTGCGGCTGCCCAGATCGCTGATGGTCGCGAACGGGCCGTCGAGGGTCACGACAGCGTGGCGCCGGCTCACCAGCATCGAGTCGAGCACGACGTCGCTGGTTGAAGCTCGGCCAATGGTGGTTTCCTTCGCGAGCAAGGAAATCTGCTTGGTCATGGCAGGACCCTTCATCAAGATAAGTTTCGGCATGCGTCCCCGCAGCTGCAATTAGTAACACGTTATTGTTACATCGAGTGCGGCCTCATCCTGACCTCGAGCTGACGCCCACGCGCCAAGGCAGTCATCTCACCCGCCGTTCGGGTCCCCCAATTCCCCCATCACCGCCTCGCGCAGGGCTTTCAGCCGCGCCTGTCGACGGAGGTTGCGGTGATAGCCCATCCACACGGTTCGCGCCGGGGCCGACTCTCCGAGGTCAACCCGTTCCAGACCTGGATAGGAATCGCCGAGCAGGCGTGGCAACACCGCGAGCCCCGCCCCTTCGGCACACAGACGCGCCTGAACGCTGCGGTTGTTGCTGCCCAATGCGATCCGGGCGCGCGGCAGCCTCTGGCGAAGCCACTGCGCGTCCGGGAACTCTCGATAGGCAGAGTCCAAGGTAATCAGTGCGAAGCCGCGCCCGTCGCTCGCCGCGTCGGGCCGAGAGCTTCCCTGGGCCGCGTAGAGGCCGTATTCGAGCTGCATGAGCCGGCGTTGCACGATCTCGGGCTCGTGAAAAGGCTGGATCCGGAACACCAGGTCCGCTTCACCGCGGGAGAGGTCGTAGAGCCTCGCATCGGTGATCAGCTCGATGCTGACGCCGGCGTGCTTCAGCGAGAACCTGGCCACCACCGGCGCCAGGACATGGGTGCCGAACCAGTCGGACGAGGAGATTCGCAAGAGCCCCTCGAGCAACTGCCCCTTGCCGTCAAGCTTCCGGCGCAACGCCAGGGCTTCCTCCTCCATGCGCTCCGCGTGGGCCAGCACGGCGCTTCCTTCCTCCGTCAGGACAAAGCCGGCACTGCTGCGCAGGAAAAGGGCCTGACCGACATCGGCCTCGAGTGCCTTCAAGCGACGCCCCATGGTGGGTTGCGTAAGCCCCACTTGCCTCGCGGCGGCGCCCAGAGACCCTGCTCTCGCTATCGCGAGGAACAGCCTGAGATCACTCCATTCCATCTGAACGCTCCCGCTTCAAGGCGCCATTCCATGCCAAACATTTTTGCATGCAGAAGATGCAAACATGTGGATTGTCATTCATCTTTGTTGCCCCGACCATTGGATCCTTCATCCACGCAAACCGGAGTTCCCCAATGTCTGTCGCACTGCCCTCATCCACGAACATGAACGCGCTCATCGCCCCCGCCGCGGGAGAGCCCTTTCAACTTCGCCAGCTCGCCCGACCCGAAGTGGGCCGCGGCCAGGTGCTGGTCAAGATCACCCACAGCGGCGTGAACCCGCTGGACACCAAGGTCCGCGCCGGCACAGCGGCACATGCCGGCCAGGCATTGCCTGCCGTGCTGGGCATCGACCTGGCCGGCATCGTCGTCGCCGTCGGCCAGGGGGTGGACGGCTTCACCGTCGGCCAGGAAGTGTTCGGCATGGCTGGCGGCATTGGTGGCCTGCAGGGAACCCTGGCCGAGTACGCGGCCGTGGACGCACGGCTGATCGCGCCCAAGCCTGCCAGCCTGACGCTGCGGGAAGCCGCCGCGCTGCCGCTGGCCGTCATCACCGCCTGGGAAGGCCTGGTCGACCGGGCGCGGGTCGGCCCCGGCCAGAAGGTGCTCATTCACGGCGGCGCCGGCGGTGTCGGCCATATCGCCGTGCAGCTGGCAAAGGCTCGCGGCGCCGAGGTCTACGCCACCGGCACGGCCGCGCAATTCGAGATGATCCAGGGCCATGGCGCGACGCCCATCGACTACCAGGCGATGACCGTGGCGCAGTACGTCGAGCGTCATACCGATGGCAAGGGCTTCGATGTGGTCTACGACACCGTGGGCGGCGCCACGCTCGACGCCTCGTTCACCGCCGCTCGGCGCTACGGCGGCCATGTCGTCAGCATCCTGGGCTGGGGCACGCACAGCCTGGCGCCGCTCTCGTTCCGCGCAGCGACTTACTCCGGCGTGTTCACTCTTTTGCCCATGCTGACCGGCGAAGGGCGTGAGAACCACGGCCACATCCTGCGTGAAGCCGCAGCCCTGGCGGACCAAGGCAAGCTCCGGCCCGTGGTCGACCCGACGGTCTACGGTCTCGAGCAAGCCACCCTGGCCCATGAGGCGGTTGCAAGCGGCAAGGCGCGCGGCAAGGTCGTGGTGGACGTGCAGCCCGCCGTTTGAACTGGACGCCGTGGCCTGAGGACGGCGCCCCCCTGATTGCTCACGCAGCGGATGTGTTGCGCATATCCAGTCCAGCCAACTCCATCCTGAGCGCGACCACTCTCTGCGTTCCATTCAATGCTTCCATCCGGCGTTGCGCCTGCAGCCAGAGTGGAAAGGCTTGGCGAAGGAGTCGTTCCCCCGCCTGCGTGAGCTCCACGAGGCGCATGCGGCCATCAGTGGGTGCGGGGCCAATCCGAACCAGGCCATCTCGCTCCAGAACGGAGGCCATCTTTCCCATGGCCGTCCGTTCGGTGTCGAGGCGCTCAGCAAGCGTGTTCATGGGCGCACTCTTGACCTCGTCGAGCAAAGCCAGAATCAGAAACTGCGATATCCGTAGACCGGTCGGCTGCAGATGCGCGTCGTACAGCCTTGCCGCCTGCCGGGCGGCCCTCTTGATGGCAAAGCAGCTGCAATCCTCGACCCGTGTGGGCGCATCGACCATGGGCATGCCAAGCTCCTGGATTCCGAGCTGGACTCAGCCCTTTAGACAAACGCGTCCCGGTTCTTCGCGATGAAGTCCGCAACGGATAGCGCCGGCTCACCCGTCACCTGCTCGACGGCATCGTTTGTCCCCGCGAACACTCCGTTCTGATAGTCCTGGGCCACCTCGACCAGGTGTTGGACGAGGAAAGGGTTGAACTTGTAGGTGTGCTGCATCTCATGCCGAAACGCTTCGATGGAGAGCGGGGCATATTTGATCTTCGCGCCAAGGGATAGACGAGCCAGTCGGCAAAGAAGGTGGGACGCAGGTGGGTCGTCGCCACGCCTGACCAGTCGAAAACACGTTCTGCAACCCAGTGGTCCTGCGCGGCATGGCTCTTCGAGTCCCGCCGAGCCGAAATCTGCGACATGTTGACGATGGCCGCGACACCCGCCTCCTTCGCGGCCTGCGCAAAGAATGCGCTTGCGTGGACGATGCCCGGGCTGATGGGATGCAGGAAATAGGCGGAACGAATCCCTTCCATCGCGGAGCGAATGGCATCGAGGTCAGTGAAGTCGCCCACGGCAATCTCGACGCCCCTCTCTCGCAGGGCCTGGGCAGCGTCGCCATCGGCACGCACATAGGCCCGCACACGCCTGTCCATCTTCAACAATGTGTCTATCGCTGCGCCGCCTGTACGGCCCGTTGCGCCACTCACGAGGATGTCTGCTTGAGTCATGATTTGGTTCCTTTCAGCCGCTACGGGCATATGCTCGTAATCGACAAAGCTGTGCCCGTTCAGTGGAGGCACAAGGCCACTTTTCCTGTTTGCGGTTCAGCTCTCGAACGGAGCGTGGTCGAGCAAGTCGCAAACGTTGGGGACCTCTAAGCCATGAACATGACGGCGCCCGATGTCTGCCAGGCCGGTGCCGACCGTGGTATGCGGCTTCTTGCGCGCGACCGCTGCGAGAGCCTCTTGAAACGCTGCCTTGAAGCCGAGGCGTGGGTACAGGGCAAGCGTGTCGTCGATGAGCCCGGGGGTGATTTCGTCTATCCGAAGGCCCATGACATCCACGTGCGCGCCCATGTGCACCAGGGCAACTTCCGGCTCTCTACGGTCGGCGATGCCGGCACTGGCGTGCAGGGCGATGGCATCCCAGACCAGCTGGGCCTTTGCCTCCGGGTAGCCCTCTGCAATCAAGAATCGGCTGGCGGCATCCGCGCCGTCGACCTCGAATCGGCTGTCCGCTGCGTACTCGTCGGTGAGCCCCAGGTCGTGAAGAAGGGAGGCGAGGTAGACGGCTTCTCGGTCGTACTTCAGGCCACGCTTTCTGCCAAGGAACTCAGAGAAGCACCAGGTCCGGTGCAAGTGGTTCTTCATCGTCTCGGAGTGCACTCGATGGACCAGCGAGACGGCCTTGCGAGCAAGCTGTGTGTCCGGAGTTGTGATTCCTCTGACAGTGACAAGTGAGCTCATTTTGAAATGCCTCGGATTTGGTTGACTTGGGCTCAAGTCTAAAAACCGCAGGGGTGGCGCAAAAGACATTTTTCAGACGATTTGTGCCAGAATGAAGTCTTGGTTTTTCGCCGCCGGAGGCCTGATGAACAAGCGAACGAAGCTTGGAAGCCCCCCTATCGGGCCCGCTCAAAAGCGGGTGGTCATCCTGGGCCTGCCACCGGTGGACGCTCTGGATGTCATAGGGCCGGCAGAGGTGTTTGCCTTGGCCAACAAGCTGCACACAGGAGAAACCGCGCCCTACGCGCTCGAGCTGGTGAGTGCGGGCACAGACGTGTACCTGGAAAGCGAGACGGGTATCGGTCTCAGGGGGCACCGGAGCTTGGCCGACGAGCGCCGCGCAAAAAGGCCTATCGACACGCTCATCGTGGCCACTGGCACGGGCTCGCTGGAGCACTTTGACCGCACTGCTATCGATTGGCTACGAGTCCGAGCCAAAACCATCAGGCGGGTTTGCTCGATATGTGTTGGCGCGTTTGCGTTGGCAGAGGCCGGGCTGCTCGATGGCCGCCGAGCGACAACCCATTGGGCCATGGCAAATCAGCTTGCCGAGCGCTACCCTGCAGTCCAGGTCGACCCGAATCCGATTTGGGTGAAGGACGGAAACCTCTATACGTCCGCGGGAATCTCGGCTGGAATCGACCTCGCCCTCGCACTGGTTGGTGAAGACCTGGGCAACTCTGTTGCGTTGGAGCTCGCAAAGGGCTTGGTCTTGTTTCTTCGACGACCGGGAGGACAAGCTCAGTTCAGCGTCTCACTCCAGGCCCAGAAAGGGCTGAGCCCTGACCTCGATGGCCTGCGTCTTTGGGTGAACGAACACCTGGGCAAGGAGATAACGGTCGAGATGCTTGCTGAGGTCGCAAGCACCAGTGTCAGAACGTTGGTGCGGATGTTCCAACGTGAGATGAGGACCACGCCTGCGAAGTACGTTGAAGAGGTGCGGCTCGAAGCAGTTTGCCAAGCGCTGGAGCTTGGAGGGCGGTCACTGGAATCGATTGCGCGCCGATATGGCTATCAGAGCGTGGACGTCTTGAGGAGGGCGTTTGTCCGGCGCCTTGGAGTGACACCCAAAGAGTACGCACAACGGTTCGCGATGGCCGCCTCCGGGGTCTGACGGATTCGAAGTCACTTAGAGGGGTCGCTCAGGCGGCGCCGTGGAAGACCTTCCAGGCTTCTTCTTCAAGCTGGCCGCCCGCGGCACACGAGATCACGACGCACCGCGCAGGCGGTCGTTCACTTGCCAAACAACTTGGTCACGTGCTGCCACGAACGCAGCAACAGGCCCGAGCGCTCCACATCAGCCTGCGCGACCAGCGGGGTTTCTCCCACCGGCTTGCCGTTGGATTCCGCGATCACCTTGCCGATCACCGCACCCTTGGCCACCGGCGCCTGCAGGTCCGGCTTGATCTGCACATTGGTGCTCACTTGCTGGCCGCGCGGCACCGTCACCGTCCAGGGCGACCCCAGAGCCGCGTCGACAGTGTCGACCTTGCCGAAGCTGACCTTGGCCTTCGTCACGACCGTGTTCGGCTGAATGGGGGTGGCCTTCTCGAAGTTGCTGAAGCCCCACCCGAGCAGCGTGCGCGTCTCGTCGGCACGCGCCTGTGCGCTGTTGGTGTTGAGAATCACCGTGATGAGGCGCATCCCGTTGCGCTTGGACGAAGTGACGAGGCAGTAGCCCGCATCCTGGGTGTGGCCGGTCTTCAGTCCGTCCACCGTGGGATCGGTGTAGAGCAGGGCATTGCGGTTTCCCTGCTTGATGTTGTTGTACTTGAACTCGCGCTCCGCGTAGATCGGGTAGAAGTCGGCGCTGTCGCGGATGATCGCACGCGCCAGGATCGCGAGGTCGCGCGCGGAGGCCTTGTGCTCGGGGTCGGGCAGGCCCGTCGCGTTCACGAAATGCGTGTGCGTCATCCCGAGGCGCTGGGCTTCGGCATTCATGAGCTTGGCGAAGCCCTCTTCGGAGCCGGCCATATGCTCGGCGATCGCCTTGGAGGCGTCGTTGCCCGACTGGATGATGATGCCGCGCAGGATGTCGATCACCGTGGCCTGGCTGTTGAGCGGCAGGTACATGCATGACTCGGTGCTCGAGCCTCGGCACCAGGCGTTCTGACTGACCGAAACAAGGTCGTCCTTCTTGAGCTTGCCCGATCGAAGTGCCTGTTCGACCAGGAAGCTGGTCATCATCTTGGTCAGCGACGCCGGCGGCAGCGGTTCGTCGGGGTTGGCCGAGGCGAGCACCTCGCCGGAGTCGAAGTCCATCAGCAGCCATGCCTTGGCGGGCAGCACCGGCAGGCCGCCGGCAACAGCGGCCTGCGCTGCGACTGGCACCGAGGCAGGCGCGGCAGCCGCGGGTTTCTTGTGGGCTGCGGGCTTGGCGGCATGGTTTGCGGCCGCGTAGGACGCCGAGTACGGTCCAAGGGCCCCCGCGGCGATTGCGAAGACGACGGAGAGGGTGGAAAGATGCTTGGTTTTCACGATGGTCAGGGGCAAAACGAGCATTGTCGCGGATCGTGTGTCGATTATCGATCGTGCATAGGGGATCGAAACGAGGCGAGAAGGGATTTCGATCCTCGATCGGCTCGAACCCACGGCGCGAGGCACCTACTCCGGCTCCATCGGCCACCTCTCGCTGAACGGCGCCGCCATGCTCAACATCGTGATCCGCACCATCGTGTGCGCGGGCGATGCCCAAGCTCGGCATCAACCAGCGCGGCATCGCGCTGATGGTCGCCGCAATGGCATTTCCTGCACATTGAGGCGAAACTGGTTGGGGGATAAGACTGCTTTGGGCCCCGATCAACTCACCAGAACGAAGGCGTTAATTGCCGTCCGGCGGCTGGCCCTTTCCACTTTGCGCCAGAGCGACGAACTGTGACACTACAACGGCCGTATAGAACACGCCGAACAACGCGGCGAACAGGCTCCACGTCGTCGCGGGCGGCCGTATCGGCGTTACGTCCGAGTAACCCATCGTCAATACCTGAGCGAAGGCGTAATACGTGAACAGTGTCACCCGGCCATGCCAATCGGGGAGAAGCGTGGTGATCTCCGGATTGATGCTGTAGGCCGTCGGCACCAGCAGGTACGTGATCGCATTGATGCGCCCCCACGCTTCACCAGCGATGAGGTAGCCGCAGACCGCGCCGAGCACGCTCTCGGCGCCAACTGCTTGTGTGCGGAACAGGTCGCGCAGGATCACGTAAACCGCGCTCCAGAGGAGCAATAACTGCACCGTCTGGTCCGCGATCGATATTGCGTGATCGAGGCTCCCCGCAGCGAAGCGACGCCCCCAACCGATTGCGATGGCCGCGACAAGGACCGCGGCCATTGCGGTCCGCTCGCGCGGGCGCTCGAACACGACGAACCAGGTCGCGACGGACAACACCGTAGCGAAGATGTCGGAAAGGATTCGTTCGGCGCCCCGAGCACTGAACGTTTCAATCGCCAGCGCGACGAGCAGGAGCGCCAGCAGCACGGCGTACTTCCGCTGTCGCATCCAGATGGCTCTTCCTCCTGTCATTTGCGCCTCCTTCCAAATTGAGCGAAGCGCATGAGGCGCTTGGCTTCAGCGTCCGCGGCTCATTCTCCGGGGCATGATCGCTCCTCTCGCCACTTAAGGGCGTTGGATAGTCGCTACTGGCGCGCGTTCGAGAACCGCGCTTGCGTCCCCGTCAGATCCTGGCGCCGGTCCTAGCCTTTGTGCTTCCCGCCCTTGTCCGCGCTGCCGTCAAGGACCAGATCGCCTGGATCGAGTTCGCGCTTCTTGAGATCGGCGAGCAGGCCCGCGTCGCTCAGGTCGACCGGGTGCGACGCCTCCCAATCGCGCTGCGCCGTTGCCTTCAGGCGCTGCACCGTACCGGCATGGTCGGTCTCGATCGCCAGTTCGCGCCGGCTGTCGAGGCTGCCGGGCGCGAGGTTGATCGACCCCACGATGGCGCGCTCGCCGTCGGCGAGCATCATCTTCGCGTGCAATTTCAGGTGCTTGATCGTGTGCACCTTGGCGCCGACGTCCTGCAATATGCGCAGGCCGCCGACGCCTTCAACCAGTTTCTCGACCTTCAGCGTATGCGGCGGCTTCGTCAAGATGTGTACCTTGACGCCGCGCGTGACTGCGCGCACCAGCCGTTCGATGATCACCTGGTCCTGGTAGCGCTCGTTCTGCACCCAGAGCGAATGCTTCGCCGAATCGATGAACGCGGCGATCCGCTGGCGGCCGTTGTCCGGACACCAGATCAGCTGTGACTCGGGGTGCGGCGTGAATTCCTCGTGAGCCCAGTCGGCATCGAAGCAAGCGACCATCTCCCGCGTCTCGAGTTCATGGGTGGTGATCACCGCGTAGTCGCGCGTCTGGGTCAGGTCCTTCGGCTCCCAGTTCAACGACTCGACGAGTCCGACCCGGCCATCCACCACCATCGACTTCTGGTGCGTCAACTCGAACTTCGGGTTGCTGTCGCGGACCTCGACGCCGGCGTCGGTCAGTGTCTTGCGCGATGCCTCGTTCTCGCTCTCGCCACTGCGGCGCGCGGGGTTGAGCATCACGCGAACCTTCACGCCGCGTTGCTTTGCGGCGATGACCGCCGCGAGCAGGGTCTCGTCGGTGAACAGGAACATCCGGATGTTCAACGAGACCTTCGCCTGGTTGATCGCATCGAGTATGGGTGCGGCGGTGTCGTCCGGCAGGACGATCAGTTGATGTGTCATGGATCGCGGCCCCGGTTTGGTGGAGGAACGTGGGTGACGAAGCTTCCTTCGCGCTTGCACCCGCCGCATTGACACAGGTCAAAAAAATCCAGGAAGGACCAAGACAGCCATGCACGTCGCGATTGATGCAGATCAACAGGGTCCACACCGAACAGCGATACCGTGGCGCACGGAATCCTTGCTGCCATGGAGTTGCAGTCGCGCGGGCGGTCCGTCACGGCGCGCGCTCTGTTCCCTGCAATCCCGCAATGCTCTTCTTGGGTTGTCGCGCTCCGCGGAGCGCCGCAGCAGAGCGAAGGAACAATGACATGGTCAATCGCCGGGTCAATCGCCGCGGAGTCTCCCAACAAGGCTGCCAATGGCTCGGTGGGGACGAAGGATGTTCCGCAGCCGCATTCGCGCAGACGAGCGTGGCGTTCGATCGCCTGCTGGCAGACTTGTCGGCTTGGTTCGTCAATCTGCCCGCCGACCAGGTCGACGGCGCGATCACCGAGTCGTTGCGGCGCATCTCCGAGGTGCTTGACGTCGACCGTACGTCATTGATCCGCTTTGCAGACGGCCATGGCGCCCCCCGCGTCACTCATTCGGGCGCATCGCCCGGTCGGCTCGAGGGCTCTCCTGGCAAACTTGCGAAAGTCTTCCCTTGGGCGCTCCCGCGTCTCATGGCGGGCCGAACCATCGCTTTCGGCAGCCTCGACGAACTGCCGAAGGAATCGTCCACCGACAAGGCAACGTGGGAGAAGTACGGCGTGAAGGCGTGCCTGGCGATGCCGTTGAAAGTCGGGAATGCGATCGAGGGCTGCATCGCCCTCGATTGCGAGCGAGTGGAGCGCGCCTGGCCGCCTGATCTGGTTGAGCGTATGGAGGTGATGACGACCATCTTCGGCAGTGCCCTTGCACACAAGCGAGCGCTAGAAGAGCTCGACGCCGCCATCGGATTCGAGCGCATCGCGTCCGACATCCTGACCAGACTTCTTGCGGCGCCGCGCGCCGAGCAGGACAACGTCCTCGAGGCCGGATTGCGCTCTGTGGCACAGGCGTTCGGCGCCGATCGTGCCACGCTCTGGCAGCGCGTCGAGGGCAACGCCACGTTCAGCAAGACGCACCGTGGGTTGGTCAATGGGCTGCTCCAGCTGCCAGAACCACCTCGTTCGCGAAGCCTGCCCTGGATCACGGCGCAACTTGAACGTGGTTCGGTGGTGCGCTTCAACCGACATGCCGAACTTCCTCCAGAGGCCGCCGCAGACCTCGACGCACTGCAAGCCTGGGGCATCGGCGCCGCCATGGTCGTGCCGCTGTTGGTGTCGGGCAAAGTCGCGGGGGCCCTCTCGATCGCCACGGTCCGCGAAGACCCCGCCTGGCCGCAGGTCATTGCGCCGCGGGCCCAACTGCTCGGGGAAGCATTTGCCAGTTTTCTGGCACGCCAGTCAGCGGAGCGGCACGAACAGGAGGCGCAGGCGCAGGCAGCCCATGCAGCGCGCGTCGGATCGATGGGTGTGTTCGCGGCATCGCTGGTGCACGAGCTCACGCAGCCGCTCGCGGCGAGCCGGGCCAATGCGGAGACGGCGTTGGACTTGCTCAAGCCCAGGGTGCCTCACCTCGACGAGTTGCGCGCGACCGTAGCCGACATCGTCGCTGACAGTCGACGCGCCGGCGAAGTGATCCAGAGGTTGCGACGCTTTCTGCGCCATGGCGAGGCAGAGCGAATCGAGCTCGATCCAGGCGCGCTGCTTGCTGAAGCGCTGACCTTCACCAAGGCCGAAGCGGTGGACAGGGGCATCGAGGTCACGCTTGACATTCCGGCCGCGCCCCTGAGCATCGTGGGCGATCGGGTGCAATTGCAACAGGTGCTTCTCAATTTGCTGCTGAATGCCTTCGACGCCGTGTCGGCTCGTGATCCCGGTGCGCGCAAGGTGGCGGTGTGCGCCCGGCCATCGGAGACTGGCGTCAGCGTCGAAGTGACCGACTGCGGCCCCGGGATCGACGAGCCGACGATGGCCCGGCTCTTCCAGCCCTTCTTCACGACCAAGCCAGGCGGCATGGGTCTCGGCCTCTCGATCAGCCAGACCATCGTGGCCAGTCATGGCGGAACACTTTGCGTGCGGTCCGACCCGGTACAGGGTTCGACGTTCCGCATCGAGCTGCCCTCGCCGCAACCCCTGGTGATCACGCCCTTGCCGATGGTGAAGCCGCCGGCGAGGGCGACTGGCACCGTCTTCGTCATCGACGACGACGAGGCGATGCGACGAGCGATCGAGCGTCAATTGGAGGGTGCGGGCTACGACGTGCAAGCGTTCGCGAACGCGCACGCCTTCCTCGACCGCAGGCCGCGCGCAGGTGTCGCGTGCGTCGTGAGCGACGTTCGCATGCCAGGCATGAGCGGTCTGGAACTGCAGGCCACGCTCTCGCGCGCCGGGCTCGAGTGGCCCATCGTCTTCATCAGCGGACACGCCGACATTCCGATGACGGTGCATGCGATGAAGGCCGGGGCCGTGGCCTTCCTGCCCAAGCCGTTCGCCAGGCTTGAACTACTGGCCGCCGTTGCCGATGCGCTCGCGCGCAGCCATGATCGCGACCAGAATCGCACCCAGGATGCCGAGATCCTCGTCCGTCACGCGTCATTGACGCTGCGTGAGAGAGAAGTCATGGAGCTCGTGGTGGCCGGCCTGATGAACAAGATCGTGGCCGATCGGCTGGGCATCGCCGAACCCACGGTGAAGATTCATCGCGGACGCATGATGAAGAAGATGCACGCGCGCTCGATTGCCGATCTGACGCGCATGGCAGAGCGCGTCGCCTCGCATGAAGTGTCTGCGCCCAATCGAACGTCCGAACCAGTCAGCGAACTTGCGAGATAGCAAGATCAACCTGGAGAGACGACATCGAACAGCCCACGGCCGTCGTCGCCGCCGCCGCAGTGGCCCTCGCGCTGAGCGGTGCCGCACAGGCGCAGACCAACGAGGAACTCAAGGCCCAGCTGGAGCATGCGTTAAGGACGATTCAGGATCTTCAGAGTCGTGTGACGGTCCTGGAGCAGATGGCGCCCCCTGCCGCTGCCCCCGCCAGCGCGTCCGCGGGGCCACCTGCGGCCGGTGCGCCATCCGGCCTCGCCGCCTGGGCGCAGGTGGTGTCGGTGGGCACGCGCGCCGAGGACAACGCGGACAAGGCCCGGGTCAAGCTCTACGGCCAGGCGATGCTCGACGCCATCTACGACTTCAAGCGCATGAACCCCGACTGGAACGCCACGATGCGGCCGTCGCAGATCCCGATCATCTGCCCCGGCTCCCCGGGCTGCGGCAAGGATGGCGCCACCATCCTCAGCGTGCGGCAGTCGGGCCTCGGCTTCAAGTCCTTCATCCCCACCTCGTACGGCGAGATCAAGACCGACCTGAGCTTCAACCTCTTCGGTAGCAACGGCTCGACCCAGATCCACTGGCACAACGTCTGGGCCGAGCTGGGCATGTACGGCGCCGGCCAGACCTACTCGAACTTCATGGACATCGATGTGTTCCCGAACATCATCGACCACACGGGGCCAAGCGGCATGGTCTTCGTGCGCAACCCACAGCTGCGGATCTCGCCCTACGACAAGGACGGCCCGCGCATGGCGTTCTCCCTGGAGGCCCCCAACTCGACGATCGACACCGGTCGCATCAACCAGATCGATCCCACGCTCGGCGCCAACATCACGGGCTGGAACCTCGCGCCGGATGCCGTGGCGTCGGTCCGGCTCGACCGCGACTGGGGTCACGTCCGCTCCGCCACCATCGTGCGCCAGGTCGGCTTCCAGAACCCGGCCGCCCCGGACGGCGACCCCTCGGGCACGCGCACCGGCTACGGCCTGAACCTCAGCGGCGCCCTCAACGCCTTCGGCAAGGACCGGCTCAGCTGGCAGCTGGTCGGCGGCAAGGCGATCGCCAGCTACATGAACGACGGCGGCGTCGACCTGGCGCCGGGCCCCAACCTGCGGGCCGAGACCGTGACCTCGGTGGGCTGGCTGGTCTTCTATAACCACTACTGGAGCGACAAGTGGAGCAGCTCCATCGGCTACAGCGAGCACCGCCAGAACAACACCGGCGGCCAGCTCACCACGGCCTTCCAGAAGGGCAGCTATTCATCGGTCAACCTGCTCTACGCGCTGCAGCAGAACGTGCTGATCGGCAGCGAATTCATCTGGGGCCGGCTCGAGAACAAGGCCGGGCTGGCAGCGGACGACTACCGCCCGCAGTTCTCGACGAAGGTCACCTTCTGACAGCCAGCGCCAACGAGACCACCCCATGCAGTTCAAGTCCTCCGTGAGCGAGAGGTCCTGGACGTCGTGGTGGCGGGCCTGATGAACAAGATCGTGGCCGTAATACCAAGGTCGTATTACGCGGTGCATGGGAACGGCGGATAGTTGTCTGCATGAACCCCCACAAGAAGTCTTCGCTTCGCGTCCTGCTGGTTGACAGCGACGACTCGTTGCGGCGCGCACTTGTACGGACGATTCAACGCGCCGGCTTCGAAGTGGCGTCTTTCGCCAGCGTAGAGGCAGTGCTGGCGTCAGGCGCGATCGAGGGTGGAGCCTGCCTGTTGCTGGACGTCGACATGCCGGGCGTTGGAGGCATCGAGTTCAAGCGGGCTCTGGTCACGTCGGGCCGGGACCGCCCCACTGTCTTCATGACCGCGTCCGAGCGCGAAGGGCTGGAAGACCAACTCGCCCAACTTGCCCCCGTCGCGGTGCTCCACAAGCCGTTCAGCAATAAAGACTTGCTCGAGGCGCTTGGCCGCGCATTCGCATGAGCCAGCCTTCGTGACACAACCCAACAACCCGAATGTCACGGCTCATGAAGAAACGTCAACCACCCAAGTGGAAGGAATGCAAATGAAGCTCTATCGATTGACTGGCCTGCTGGTGGCAACTCTTTGCCTCGCAGGTCCCGTACTTGCCCAGAGCGCCGGCAACACCGCTACGCGAGTGAAGGCGAACGATGCGGCGTTGGCCAAGGCCCTGGAGAGCGCCATCACGCCGGGCCCGGGCCAGGCAAGGCTCGAGCCCATGATCGGGACGTTCGACGTCAAGATCCGGACCTGGCTGGCTCCGAATCAGGCGCCGATCGAATCGAACGGCTCGTGCGTCAATGTCTGGGTCCTCGGCCACCGCTACATCCAGTCGATGTTGTCGGCCAACGTGATGGGCGAACCCTTCGACGGTATTGGCTACACCGCCTACGACAACGTCGGAAAGGTGTACCAGATCGCCTGGATGGACGGCGGGAGTACGGCGATGACGCTGTACCGCGGCGGCTTCAACGGAGCGACCAGATCCGCAACGATGAAGGCGGTCGTCGCCAATCCGGTGACCGGCAAGCCCACGCCGCTGGAGCTGCGCCTTTCGATCGCCGAGAACGGCGACCACATGTCCGAGCTCTGGGGCCAAGGCAATGGCACCGCAATGTTCAAAATGATGGAACTCCGTTACACGAGAGCCAAGCAGTGATTCGGACCGGAACTGGAGTACCAACATGACTCATTACCAAGTGCAGAAGCGTGTCCTTCGCAACACCGTGCTGAGCGGGCTGGCCCTGCTGACGTTGATGGCGAGCGTCGACCCCGCCTGGGCCATTCTTGGTGTCTGGCGCCGCGCCGCCGTGCGCACCGAGATCGTTGTCGGTGCCGAGGCCGGGGCGGCCGCGAGCGCCAATGCTTCCAGGGACGCTGCGGCAGCAGCGTCCGCGCAGTCGGCCGCCGCCGCTTCGGAAGCCGCTGCGGCTCGGGCGGCTGCGGCGGCAAATCAGGCAGCCGCCGCAGCGAGCACCAAGACGCCGCAGCAAAAGCTCGCCGAGCTGCAATCGCTCTACGCCCAGAAGCTCATCAGCCAGAGCGACTACGAGGCGGCGAAGCAGAAGATCCTCAGCGGCTTGACGAACTGAGGACGCCGAGGCGGCGGTCACTTACCAATCGGATGCAAGCCATGAAATCGTTCCGGTGCGCCGCTGCGGCCCTGGGTCTCGGCATCATCGCCGCCTTGCCGATTGCGACCCACGCCGAGACTTCATCGCCGCGTCCGGTGAAGGCGGTCGGCATCGCCACCGAGGCCTACATCTACGGCTACCCGCTGGTCACCTTCGACATGGCGCGCAAACAGCAGACCAACGTCGCCGAGGCGGATGCCGAGCATGCGCCGATGGGGCAGATGATCCGGATGCGTTCCTATCCCGCAGTGGACAACCACTGCTGCGCCGCGCCCAACGCCGACACGTTGTACACGGAAACATGGCTCGATGTGTCAAAGGAGCCGTGGGTTTTCAGCATCCCGGAGATGGGCGACCGCTACTACATGATGCCGATGCTGAGCGGCTGGTCCGAAGTCATCGAGGTCGCAGCCAGCACCACCACCGGCAGCAAGGCCCAGGTCTATGCCATCACCGGGCCGGGCTGGAGCGGCACGCTGCCGGATGGCGTGACGCAGGTGAAGTCGCCGACCGGCATGGTGTGGATCCTCGGGCGCATCTACACCAGCGGCACGCCTGAGGACTACGCGGCCGTGCATGCGCTGCAGGACAAGTTCGCTGTCTTTCCGCTGTCCGCCTGGGGCAAGCCGTACACGCCGCCGCAAGGCATGGTCGACCCCGCCTTCGACATGAAGGCCGCGGTGCGCAAGCAGGTCAACGCGCTCGATGCCGAAGCCTACTTCCGCCGCCTGGCCCAGCTGATGAAGACCAACCCGCCGACGGCGCAGGACGCGCCGATGGTCGCGAAGATGGCCCGCATCGGCCTCGTTCCCGGTCAGGACTTCGACCCCGGCAAGCTCAGCAAGCTCGATCGCGAGGCGATCAGGATCGTCCCCAAGCTCGCGCTGGTGGACATGGGGCTGATGCTGAAGAGGCAGAAGACGACCAACGGCTGGTTGTACTTCACCAAGGGCGTCGGAAACTTCGGGACCGACTACCGGCTGCGCGGCATGGCCAACCTGCTCGGACCGGGCTGGAACCGCCCGCAGGACGCCGTCTATCCACTCTCGCAGAAGGATGCCAAGGGCGACGCCTATGACGGCGCAAAGCACAACTACGTGGTCCGCTTCGAGAAAGGCAAGCTGCCACCCGCAGATGCCTTCTGGTCGCTCACGATCTACGACGCGGATTTCTTCTTCGTGCCGAACGCGATCCAGCGCTACGACCTGGCACAACGCGACAAGCTTGTCGCCAACGCCGACGGTTCGGTCGACATGTACCTGCAGGCCGAGTCGCCGGGCAAGGACAAGGAGGCGAACTGGTTGCCAGCGCCCAAGGGCAAGTTCCAATTGGTGATGCGCATCTACGCGCCGAGGAAGGATGCGCCGTCGATCCTCGACGGCACGTGGACGCCGCCGCCGGTGAAGCAGGTGCAGGGAAGCTAGAGCACGCACAGCCACCAAGCCCATGCCCGAAGCTGCTCGAGCGTCAACCATCCCAGGAGAGTCGAATGAAGCATTTCGCAATCACAGTCTGGAAGATTGCCGTGCTGGCTGCCGTATCGGCTGCTGCTTTCGTCAGCGGCTGCGCCAGCCTCGACCAGAACATTGCGGCGTCCGAAAGACAGTACGCTGTGCCAGGCAAGGTGATGCACGTTGCCAACATGAACAACTACCCGTTCTGCGAGATCGGGCTGATCACCGGCACCGCCGCCTCGAACGCGGTGCTCAACATCTGGAATTCGACGAGCGTCGGGGATTGCCCGCAGGACAAGATCGACGCGATATTCGCGGACCAGGGCGAGAAGATCAAACAGGCAACGGGCGCGCAGAAAGTCTGGCTAAACCCGAGACGCCACTGGACCTTCAACGAGATCTGGGCCTACAGCGCCGGCGATGTCCGCGACTTTCAAGGCGTCACGGGACTGTGGCTCGGCGTCGTTGGTGCGGAAGTTGCGGCCAAAGCCGTTGGCGGGGGGCACTACCTGCAGCACATCCCAGGTACGCCAGGCATCGTTGCGCACCGCGCCTTCAAGTTCAACAGGGGGATGACGGTCTATCTGCTCGACATGCCTGACGGCAAGGTGTATGTCATGCAGTCCTGGTCCAACCACTTCAACAAGGCCGAGACAGCGGACAACCTCAAGGACCTGGGCAGCCAGTTCAAGCAACTGCCGCCGGGCTGGAAGTTCCGCGTCAAGGTGCTCGACCAGGAGCTGATCATCGCGCCCAAGAAGCCGCCCTACTACGGGTACGTGACGCAGGACGAGTTCTGGAACACCTATCAGGCATGCGGCTACGACGACACGTGCAACTTCGTGCCGTAGGCTGAATCGGCGTCGCAACGACGTCGGGCCTTGGGCCGACAAGCAAAAGTCGATGGAGAACGAAGGTGACCGCCAGATCAAGTTTTGCCGCAATGGCATTTTGACGCCAGGAGAACCACAGAAATGAGCAAGAACTTCAAGTGGGCGGTCGGCATCGTCGGCGCCATCGTCGTCGTCGCCGCCATCGTCTTGTATCCCAAGCTGGTCGTGACCCTGCCGAATGACGGCGATGACGCCAAGCCGTTCACCTTCAAGGAGGTCCGTGGTCACCGCTACACCGAGATGTTCCTCATCGGCGGGAACGCGATCACCAAGGACCTCAAGGCGAACGTCTACAACACCTGGGGTCTCAACGGCGGCGCGACGACGGGGGATTCCTGTCCCGCCGAATTGCTGGACAAGATCGATGTCAAGTCGGTGAAGGAGCAATACGGTGTGCTTGCCTCGTACAAGAACGGCCCCCGCCTCTGGGCGCTGGACTGGATCGAGGTCGAGATGGGCAAGGAGCTGGACTTTGGCGGCATGAAAGCACGGTGGGTGAATTGGTTGGATATGAAGGGCATCAGCACGGAACCTGGTGCGGCCGACTACAAGAACATCACCGTCGGGCGCCACACCAAGCTCGGCTTCGACAAAGGCAAGCAGGTGTTCATCCTCGATGACCCGGATGGCAACTCATGGGCCATGAAGTCCTTCAGCCTCATCACCCATCCCGATCAGAAGTTCGACGAGCTTGGGACCCTCGGCAGCCGCCTGAAACTTCCCCCGGGCTGGAAGTTCCGAGCGCCGATGCTCGATCAGGATCTGATCCTCACGCCGGACAAGGACGGCATCGCGCACATCACGCAAGATGACTTCGGCAACACGTATGACCGGGTGGGCGGGCCCTACAGCAACTACAAGCCGTAGCGGGGTGATCTCGCGAAGCTTCGCGTGTCCGCGCGTGAAGCAGCTGCAGCGCCTTCATGGCGCGGTTGAAGGGCGGCGAGCGAGCGTGCCGGTTTCGATCAAGTCTGACGAGAAAAGGGTCGACCCGTGAATATCCGATTTGCAACTCGAGGGCTGGCCTCCACGGCCATCTTGGTCGCTGCGATTCCGCTCGCGGTACCCGCCCACGCGGAGTTGAGCGCGGAGGAACTGGCCAAGCTGGCACAGAACCCGGTCGGCAACCTGATCAGCGTGCCGTTCCAGAACAACACCAATCTGAACTACGGGCCGGAGAAGGGGACACAGAACGTCCTCAACATCCAGCCGGTGATCCCGATTTCGGTGAACAGCGACTGGAACGTCATCACGCGCACGATCCTGCCGGTGATCTCGATGCCGGCGCTGGGTCCATTGGGCGATCGCGTCAATGGCGTGGGTGACATCCAGTTCAATGCCTTCTTGTCACCGGCCAATCCGGGAAAATGGATCTGGGGTGCAGGCCTCATCACGCAGTTGCCAACCAACAGCAATTCGGAGCTTGGCAACAAGAACTGGGGGCTGGGGCCGACCTTCGTCGTCCTGCACCTCGACCATGGCAGTCCCTGGGTGTATGGCGCCTTGGTCAACAACGTCTGGTCGCTCGGCAGCAGCGGACAGGGCGGCTCATACAACAACGGCCTGCTCCAGCCCTTCATCAATTACAACTTCCCTGGCGGCTTCTACATCACGAGCGCGCCGATCCTGACGGTCAACTGGAAGGCCGATAGCAGCCAGCGGTGGACCGTACCGGTGGGCGGCGGTATCGGCAAGATATTCCATTTGGGAAAACTGCCGGTAAACGCCCAGCTCTCGGCCTACTACAACGTCGTGAAACCCGACAACGGACCGAACTGGCAGATTCGTGCGCAAGTCCAGTTCATGTTCCCCAAGTAGATCGAGATCGGAAGTCCTTCGAAGATCTGAAACCGAGAATCAAACATGCGACATTGGATCACCACAGGTGCTGGCAGCTTCATTTTCGTTCTGGGACTCGCCGCTGGGCTCGCGCCCTCTGCGGCACGGGCCCAGGCTGCGAACGACAAATGGGAATGGGAGGCGTCCATCTACGGCTGGTTGCCGGCCATCGGCGGCAAAACGTCCTTCCCGTCCGGCAACGGCGGACCCAGCATCGACGTCAGCGCGCAGGACGTTGTCGGCGCACTGAAGATGACCTTCATGGGCCAGATCGAGGCCCGCAATGGCAAATGGGGCGTGTGGAGCGACCTCGTCTATGCCGATCTCGGGGGGTCGAAGGACGGCATTCGTCGATTCACCGTGGACCACCAGCCGGTCGACGCGCCTGCCAATCTCGGTCTCGATGTGAAGTCGACGGTCTGGACGCTGGCCGGCCTCTACAACTTGGCGTCGACCTCCGAGAACAGGACGGACCTGCTCTTCGGGAGCCGGATGCTCGACATGCAACAGACTTTGAACTGGACGCTCGAACCTTCCTATTCACAACCGCGAGGATGACCTATGACTCCAAGACGCAAGTTCCTGACTACCGCCGCGCTGACCGCTGCGGCGATCCCGCTGACCGCCATGCCAAGTGCCGCGGGCGCCGCGGACGACAAGGCCCAGCTGATGTTCGTGCAAAGCGCGGAGAGCCTGAAGGCCGACGACAAGACGCTGCGGCTGGTCAACGTGTCGCCGCAGACGATCTACTTTTCAGACCGGCCGGTGCGCGTCGCCGGGCATGTGACGATGCCCGCGTATCTGGAGGAATGGACCGCCGCCGCGGGCCCGAACAACTTCAGCAAGGACCCGCCCAACGCCACGCTGTCGGTGTACGAGCCGGGGCAGCGCGACAACACGCTGACCGTGGTCGAGATCAGTCAGCCGGTGATCGAAGGCAAGGACCTCGTGTACCGCTACAAGCTTATTGAGGGCAAGGTGCCCACCACCGGTGGCGCCACCGCACTGTTCATCGACTGGATCGGCCGGGGCGGCGGCGTGGGCGCCGGCTTCCACGGTGCGGGCGCCGGTGGCCGCGGGGTCGGCTTGCGATGAGCAATACAGCGGAGATTCGCGGTGATGCTCGAGAAGCCCTAGACATGGTCGCCACTTCCCGATTGCTCAGGGACCGTTCGCGTGGGCTACAGGTTCGACTGGGGTTCGGTGTTCGCCACCTATCGCTACCTGGACTACCAGTTCAAGTCCGGCATCCCCATTCAAACCATTACCATGAGCGGCCCCATATTCGGCGTTGCGTACCAGTGGTAGGTCGCCGCTTTTGCAGACCCGCGAACGCGATTCACGTATCCAGGACGTAAAAAGAGGCGAATTCCTGAAGGCAGGGCTATGGCGAAGAAGGCTTGAAGCATGGACGATCTGTTCGAGGGCCGGCATTTCGAGCGAGAGATCCTCGTTCGATGCGTTCGCTGTTACCTGCGCTACAAGCTGAGCTTTCGTGATCTGATGGAGATGATGGGCGAGCGGGCCTTGATCTTGGCCCACACGCGGACTCCGATGCTCGCGCTCACGTTGCTGCTCGCGGCCTGGTTTGCCGCCACGCCTGAATCCGTCGTCGCCGCGGAGGTGCCCTCGACTCCGCCGGCGGCGCTGACGATCGCCGACACCTTCACTCAGATCGGCGAAAGCGAAAGGCTGCAGCGGGCGGCGCTCGCCCGGGTCGAGCAGTCCGAGCCGTGGCGCGAGCTGGCCCGACGAGCGGCGGCGCTCGAGGCCGAAATCGACCGCCTCGCGCCGGACAAGATCACCCACGGCGAACTCATCGAATTGCGGGGGCTTGAGCACCGCCTGCGGGAGCTGAAGAGCGATGCTTCGGCCGTCGTCGACGAACTCACAGCCATCGTCAGACGACTCGAGAGCGACGGCTCCGAACTCGAAACGCTGGCCCGCGAGTGGAGCGAGCGTATTGTGTTCCTGCGCGAACGGCGCGTGCCCGAGCCCGTCATCGAGCGAGCGCACGAGATCGAGGCGAAGCTACGAACAACCGCTGACCACCTGCGCAAGGTGCGAGACGGCGCCTTGCTGGATCTCGCCCGCGCCTTGACCCTGCAACTGCGCATCCATGACGCCGGCGCACTCGTCAATGCACAGCTGGACCGTGTCCGCCTTCTGAGGATGGAGCTGGAGGAATCCTCGCTTTGGCAACTCGGTGGCGCGCCCGCCCAATTCCATCTGGTCGCTTCGGAGTTGCGCGCTGGGGAACGTCTGCTGCGTGCGTATCTGGTCCGAAACGGTGCACGTCTTGCCGGGTGGTTCCTGGGCATCTTCGCGTTCACTTGCTGGCTCTTCACCAGGAAAGCGCCGCCGGACGCCGCGCCCGCGCAACGCGCTCATGGCCAGCCCGTGGCCGCCTCCCTGCTGATCGCGCTGATGTCGATCTGGTGGCTGGCGCCCGACCCCCCGATCGTCTTCTACGAGGCGCTGCTCGTGATCGTTCCGATTCCTGCCGCGATGATCGCAAGGCGCACTTTCGCCGCAGCGATTCCGTTGTCGCTGTATGGGGTGGCATTCGCGACGGTGTTGCTCGCCTTGCGCAGTTCGATCGAGTCGAGCGTGATCGCCGATCGTGTGGTGCTCTTGCTGCAGGCCCTCAGCGTCGGCGTGCCGGTGGCTCTGGACTGGCGGCGCGGTCGGCTGCAGCAGGCATTGCCGAGTTGGAGTCCGGAGAGCCTGYGCGTCATCGCGCTGATCGTCATCGCCGTTTCGGCGGTGACTGCGTGGCATGTCATCTTCGGCTTTTCCGGGCCGGCCCGATCCTTGCGCTCGGGCACCGGGAGCATCCTCGGATGCAGCCTGGTGTTTGGAACAACCGCCCTGACCCTGTATGGCGCAGTGCTCGCACTTCTCGCCACGCCGCCGCTGCGCTGGCTGCGAAGCGCGCGCAATGCAGATCCGGCGCTGCTGCGGGCGGTGCGACTGGTTCTGACTTCGCTGACCGTCGGCGGTGTCGCACTGGTCACGATAGCGATCCTCAACCTGATGCCCGTCATGCTCTCTGCCATCGATTCACTGATGGGTTCGACGTTGAAAGTGGGCGTCGTGACCATCTCCGCAAGGGCAGGTGCGGAGGCGCTCGCCGTTGCCCTGGCGACGGTCGTCCTGAGCGTGGTGATCGAGTTCGTGCTCGATCGAGAGATCTTTCCCAGGCTGCAACTAAGGCCGGGTACCGGTTATGCGATCGCCACGTTCACACGCTGGTTCATCCTCGTCGCCGGCGTGATACTCACGCTGGCGGCGCTCGGCACCGACATGGCGAAGGTCACGCTGCTTGCGGGGGCGCTCGGCGTGGGCATCGGCTTCGGGCTGCAGAACGTCGTCAACAATTTCGTGTCCGGCCTGATTCTGATCGTCGAGCGGCCCGTCAGTGTCGGCGACCTGGTCGAGATCGGCTCTGTGCTTGGCGAGATCAAGCGCATAGGCATCCGATCTTCCAGCGTGCGAACCACGCATGGGGCCGAGGTCATCGTGCCGAATTCCGACCTGGCCTCGAAGGAGGTGATCAACTGGACTCGCTCCGATCGACGCCGGCGATACGACATCGATGTCGGCGTTCCCTACGGTTCCGAGCCGGAGCAGGTGATGCGCTTGCTGGTGGAGGCGGCGAGAGAAGTGCCGGACATATTGACCGATCCGGCGCCCGTGGCCCTGTTCCAGGGCTTCAACGACAAATCGCTCGACTTCAAGCTGCTCGCCTGGGTGAAGACCATCGACCTCGGGGTGCAGGCACAAACCGCGCTGCGCGTTGCCGTGTTGCGCAAGCTCGGCATGGCTGGCATCGTCATGTCTTTTGCCGCAGCAGGCATTGCACCTCCCCTTGGCGAAGATGCCKGTGCCCAGGGCAACACAATGACAAAAACGTGATCGAGCGCTGCGTTCGCCTTGATGGGCGTAGTCTCGAGCCTGAGTTGCAAAAGGAATCACCATGCGCGCTGATTTGCTGACGGCCTGCTTCGTGGCATCCGTGGCGGCCGTGGCCCTCGCGGGCTGCGCCAGCCGCCCGATCAACCCGCCGATCACGCAGTCCGATGCGAATGCGGGGTATACGTTTCAAACGCGCCAGAAGCACTTCAAGAGCCAGGAAAACCTGGTCGTTCTTGCCTTCTCGGGCGGCGGCACGCGCGCAGCCGCGTTCTCGTATGGTGTACTGGAATTCCTCCGGCGCACCGAAGTCAGCGCACCGGACGGCCGCAAGGCTCGCCTGATCGACGCCGTCGATGTCATTACCGGCGTGTCGGGCGGCAGCTTCACGGCGTTGGCCTATGGGCTCTACGGCGACAGGCTGTTCACCGACTACGAACAACGCTTTCTCAAGCGCAACGTGCAGGGCGAACTCGTCGCGCGCGCGCTCAATCCGATCAACTGGGGAAACCTGTGGTCGACGGKGTGGGGCCGTTCGGAATTGGCGGCCGCGTACTACGACGAGATCCTGTTCAACGGGGCGACCTTCGGCGATCTCGACCGCGGCGACGGCCCGTTCATCATCGTGTCGGCCACCGACATCTCGACCGGCACGCGGATGCCCTTCAATCAGGCCGTATGGAACGTGCTGTGCTCGGATCTCGATGCCGTGCCACTGTCCCGCGCCGCCGCGGCATCGTCTGCTGTCCCCGTGGTGCTCTCCCCGGTGACCATCAACAACTACGGCGGAACCTGCAACCACCAGATGCCGGCCTGGGCCAAGGCRTTTACCCAGTCCRCGAATCCGCCTCGGCCCGCAATGCGTGCGATTCGCGAGTTGAAGGAAACCGAACCGTACACCGACAGCGTGCATCGGCCGTATATCCATCTCGTGGACGGCGGCGTGTCCGACAACCTGGGGATGCGCGGCGTGCTCGACGCGCTGGAATTCCTCGAAGCCTTGCACGACAAGGGCCTTCCCACTCCGCTCGACCATGCGCGCAGGATCATCGTCCTGGTTGTCAATTCGCTGTCGTCGCCCCCCACCAACTGGGATGAATCGGCGCGGCCGCCCGGCAGTGTGCAGGTCCTGCTGAAAGCCAGCGGTGTTCCGATCGATCATTATTCCTACGAGGCGGTCGAGCTCTTGAAAGATATTTCGGCGCGCTGGGAAACCGCGCGGCGGGTCCGAAAGCTCGCCGGCTGTTCGGCGGATAAAGGCTCCCCCATCTGCACCGAGGTGCGGGTCCCGGACGCGGAGATCTATGCCATCGATGTGTCGTTTCCCGCGCTGAAGGACAAGGCGGAATTCGATTACCTGAACCAGCAGCCGACGTCGTTCGTCCTGCCGGACGAGGCGGTGGATCGGCTGCGCGCCGCGGCAGGGAAGATCATCCTGGCTTCGCCCGAGTTTCAGCGGCTGCTGAAGGACGTTGGCGCGACAGTCGTCGCCGATCCAGCCGCGGCCAAGGAAGCAGCGCCCCGCGCCCCTTGAACCATGCCCCGCCACCTCGCCGTTCTCGCGACAGCCTAAAGAGATGCTCCCGAGCGCTTTTGGTGTGGGCCCCGTGCGCCGCCGACGAAGGCTGCTGGATCCGATAGCAGCGCCTGCGACAGGCCGCGATCAGCGCGCTCGCACGACGCCAGAGACAACGCCGTTCTCGTTGACAGTGCAGTTGATGGCCGGCTGACCGGTTCCGATGCTGAGGGTGACGACGTAGACACCATCCTGCATGGACTGAGCGTCGCTGGTCGGTGTCACATTTTCCTTTGGCACCTTGAATTCGCGCGCGACCGAATCGATGCAGCTGGTGCGAGACACTTGGGGCGACAGAAAGCCAGCGAAGATCGCCGGAGGCTTGTAGCCGCCGATCGTCGCTGGAGGCGGCGAACTGGTGCAAGCACTGGCGATGGCGCAGGACGCGAAGATGACTCCAACGGAACGAATGCGAACAAGCATGTTGACTCCTTGCACTGAGCGCGACCGGTCACGATGCCGAGTCCGCAGGTCAGGCAGGACATGGCCCGCGCCGGATTCGACTGGATGCTGATCTTCAGAACGAGTGGCGCAGACCGACATCGTAGCCGACCGACTTGTTCGGCGCGGGCACGGCAAAGAGGCCACCGCCCGTAGGGATCGCGCCGGAATAGAAGCTCGGGCCGCCCACCGTCAAGCCTGCGCCGTACTTGTCATTCAAGTAGGYGACGGTCGCATAGAGGGCGGTGCGCTTGGCCAGGTTGTACACGTAGCCAATGGCGAACTTGTCAGCCTTCGGATTCGGATTCGGATTGGTGAAGTTGAGGTTGTTCACGTTGTTGTACCTGACCTCGGAGTAGGAAGCGCGGATCAGGCCGGGACCGGCCGCCACCGTCAATCCGATCAGGGCGCCGTTGAAGCCCGGCATGGTCAATCCGAAAGGGTTGAGCGTGTTGGTCGCATAGGCGGTCGCCTGCTTGTTGTTCGAGTACTCGCCAAACAGCTTTGCCACGCCGAAGTCGTACGAAGCGCCGAGATTCCAGATGTTGACGGTCGTCGTCGTGCCCTGATAGTAGTTCGACGCGATGGTGCTTTCGCCATAGGCCACCGCGACATCCAACGGACCGTTGTTGTAGCCGACGCGGCCGCCGATATAGCGGCCCGCACGGGCGTTGTTGCCGGCAACGGCAAGCGGCGGGTCGACAACGATCGCAGCGGCGCCCGGGGGCGTCAGGCCGCCCGGATCGTAGCTGACGGCCTCGTTGAACGCATACATGAACTGACCGTAAAGGCCACCCAAATTCAGAGGCAGGAAATACCCGATGGAGTTGCTGGCACGAGAGTAGTTGTCGTTCGCGGTGAAGCCGCTCTTGTAGCTACCCGGCGACCCCAGGCCACTGGCGGTACCGATCAGATTCGCGCCCACCCCGTTGGCACCGAACGGATCGAAGAGGATGTCGTTCCAATAGGTCGGGGTGTGGTCTCGACCGATGCGCACTTCGCCGAAGCTGTCGTCGGAAAGGCTGACAGTCGATCGACGATTGAATTGCAGCCCACCCCCGCTTGCGCTTCCGCTGCCGTCGTCGTTGTTGATGCCCGCTTCGAGCCAGAAGCCGGCAGCCAGGCCGCCGCCGAGATCTTCGGTGCCCCGAAAGCCCAGGCGGCTGGAGTTGTAGGCGGAATTGGTCAGCATGGTCTGGCTCGTGCTGACCGTGTTGCCCAACGGGGTCTGCGCCTGGTTCCTGTAAGCGCTGACCGAAGCGTCGAGGATGCCGAACAATGTCACGGACGATTGGGCAGAAGCGACACCGCCGCCCGCCAAGGAGGCCGAGGCGGCGAGAGCAACCAGAGATCTATTCATCAGAGATTTCTCCAGGACCGGACAGGGACCACCAACCTGTCAGGTAGCGGTGACCCATGCACAGGCGTTCAGTGACGCCCCAGAAGATTATGGCGTAGGAGGACGGCCGGGCCGCGTCCGTGCGCACTTCTACCTGCGAAACGTGAACACCACCGACAGGTACGACACGGCCTCCTCGCCCATGTTCTCGATCCCATGCAGCGCCGATGCGTCGAACAGCAACGTGTCGCCCACGCCCATCCAGATCGACTTGCTCCCGTAGCGGTACAGCACGCTCTCCGAAAGCAGGTACATGAACTTCAGCCCTGGATGCTGGAAGGTCACGTAGGGTTCGGCGCCAGGTGACCTGCCCCCTCCCAGCCGTACCAGCGTAGTGGCAGCGAAGTCCGTCAACTTGGAGAATGACGGACATGAGAAAGAGCAGATACACCGAGGAGCAGATCATCGGTTTCATCAAGCAGGCCGAGTCCGGCTTGCCGATCAAGGATCTGTGCCGCAAAGGCGGCTTCAGCGATGCGACCTTCTACAAATGGCGCGCCAGGTACGGCGGGATGGATGTGCCCGATGCCAGGCGACTGCGTGAACTCGAGGCGGAGAACAACAAGCTCAAGAAGCTGTTGGCAGAAGCCCACCTGGACATCCACGCGCTGAACACGGCCTTCGGGGTAAAGCTCTTGCAACCCCGGACTTCCTCGTTATGAATGGCACGGCAGGAGGGGGCAGGTCACAAACGGGGGACGTTCATGTAAACGGCTTACGAGCGCCGTGTTCAGAGTTGCACGTCTCGCCTTTTCAAAGTTGCGCGGTGCAAAGCTGCTGCGGATCCAACGGCCGGTTCCGGGCAGCTTCTGTGTCCGATGTAGGCCCGCTTTGGGCTGCGGATTCAACCGGTCGATGGCTTTGACAAGCCGAGTCAGATCCGAAGCAACATCAACCTGCACATGCCTAACGCGATCCCTATCGCCGAGGTGGCTGCGTGGCCTGCGCTCGTGCATTCATGGTGAATTCGACGATGTGAACGTCATCGACGAGGGGCCATCATGCCATGGCCTCGTCCCGGTGGAGAATTTGTCCAGGTGCTCGTGCAGGATCCGGCGTATCTCGAGAATGGCCTGCGGGTTCTCCTGCACGCTGTGCCAGGAAACGATGACCCGCTCCGACTGTGCGCCGACGAGGTGCGAGCTGGTGTAGGGCACCACGCCATCGGTGGAGTCGAGCAGACCGCCCTCGGCACTCTCGCGTCCGATGATCGAGTGGTACTGCACCGCCGGATCGACGGGCAGCGTGGAAGACAGCCGAACGAAGGGATTGCGATCACTGAGGTTGTCGATGCTGTTGGGGATGCGCAGCGGCGGCTTTCCACTCTCGGGCGGCCGCAGCCGGGCGGCCATGCGGGTCAGGTCTGCGACCTCGTCCAGCATGGCCACCGGCAGCGTCACGAGGTTGGCGGCGTAGCGTGCCAGCCGGTTCTCGGCAAAGGACGTCCCTCGGTGGGGCGCCGCGATAAAGATCGCGCGGCTGACCTTCGGCTGCGGGTGGAACTCCAGGTAGTCGTCCATCTCTCTGCGAAATGCCTTGTCGTATGCACGGCGACTGCGGACATCGGGCGGAAGTGTCTCCCACATCTTGTCGCCCGAGTCGGACACCAGCAATCGCGCCAGCACGCCGCCCATGCTGTGGCCGACCAGTACGATGTCCTTCGAAGCCAGGGCCGTCCCTTGCGGGTCGTAGTACGCCAGCGTTGCATCGATGGCCTGCCGGATGTTGTGCAGGTTCAGCGCCAGCGGCGCATTGGTCGGGTAGTACACCTGCCAGATCTGGTAGTTGCGCCGCAGCGTGTCGTCGCCCATCACCTCGTTGGCCACGTTGACCCAGGCCTCGGGGCTGCTCGCCAGCCCGTGGAGCATCACCACGATGTGGCGCTTCGGGTCGTAGGGCTGCATCAGCTGGATGCGTGGGCGCACGATGCCGTCGCTCAGTCCGAACAGGCTGCTCAGGGCCTGGGTCGAGAATCCGGAGCGGGCGAGCCACAGCCCGTAGCCGGCGGTGAAGTTCGCGGTCAACGGCACGGTCTGGCCGGCAAGCGAGGCCTGCGCTCTCTCGTACGGGTCGTACAACGCCAATTCGACCTTGCGCGTGTTCATCACCTCCTGCAGGCTCTTCCCCTCGAAGCGAATCAGCGCGGTGATYGCGGGATACCGGTTCTCCACGAAGGGCGCCGGCTTCGCGGGGGCGTCAGGCTCAGGCAGAACGGCCACCAGGGCGGCGCCAAAGCCGTCACGCTGGTAGGTGTTGCGCAGGCCCGTGAAACGCAACGAGGTGGCCGCCACGAGTTCCTCGGGCTGGCGCGTCTCGCGCCCGGGCTCCGAGGTCTCGAACCTGAGGGACAGCCGCCAGCCGATCACGTCGTTCCACCAGGTGCGCGTGCCGGTGCGTCCGCTCGCGTAGTTGCGGAACAGGCGATCCATCGCCTGCTGGACCGCATAGTTGTAGTAGTCGCGCACCTGTGTCTGGCGTTCCTCGAAGGCGCGGTCGCCCGGTCGGCGGTCGGTGAAGAAAAGGTAGGCCCAGGCGTGGCGCGCGGTCTCGATCCAGGCGTCCAGTTCCGCATCCGGCGCGGCCGCCGGGAGCAACTGCTGCTGTGCGGACGCGCTGCCGGCCGCCAGCGCGGCCTCCAGCCAGAGTTCCGACAGGGTCGAGAGACGCTGCTCTTCGGTGATGCCCGGCGCCTGCGCAAGCAGCTTCCGGCAGGCTTCAGGTTCGTCGCGGCAGTCGGTGATGCCCACGATGCGCAGCACCTCCCGGGCGGAGAGGCTGAGGCGACCGGTGGTGAGCGCGTCGCTGCGGCGCTCGGCCAGGTAGCCCGATGGCGACACCGAAGAAACGCTCACGACGGCGCAGCCGCAAAGCAGGCAGGCCGAGGCCAACAGCATCGCGAAGGCCGCGAAGCGGCGGCCCCGGTGCGCCCTGGTCAGCGCACCGGGCCGAACTCCTATCAGGGACCATGCATTCACTGAGTCGCTCCTTTGATTCCTGGAATGCCGCGCCGGATGGCCCGCGAGAACTGCGGATCGGCGTCGGACGCCTCGGCCCGCGCGGTGATGCGGCCGGCGGCACGCAGCACCGCAAGATCGCCGTCGGCGGCGAATCCCCCGATGTGCTGCAGGTATTCGGGCAGGTAGCCCGAAGCCAGCAGGCGCCAGTCCAGTGGCAGTCCTCCCACGATGCGCTGCGCCATCTCGAACACGAGGGTCGTGCAGTTGGCCGTCAGGGTGTCGTAGAAGCGCGGGTGCACCGACAGTTGCCCGGCGCTGTCGAGGTAGGCGAGGAATAGCGCGCGCCGGGCCTGCGGTGTCATCGCGAGGCGGTACAGGTACACATCCTCCCCGCGCACGTTGGTGCGCACGCGCATGATGTCGCGCTCATCGGCGGCCACGAGTCCGAGCTCGAAGCGCTTGAAGAAACCTGCGATGGCCGAAAACTGCTCGTGCCGCTCCTTGCGGATCTCGAGCGAGAAGGCCAGGTAGTCGGTGCCGCCGCGTCCGTCGTCGAAGCCGAACGACACCAGCGTATGGGCGATGGCCGGACCCATCCAGTACGAGAGGGCCAGGTCCACGCTGGCGAGACGGTCCAGATCGTAGCCGCGGGTTGGCGCCGAGGCCGCCAGTCGCAATCAAGGTTCGCTTCAAGTAGGACGTGCCGTAGGTGCCCATGTTGTCGATCTGCATGTTCCACCCATTCACGGGCTTGTAGCCATCCTGGATCTTGTGGACGTTCGCATAGTCCGCGGGCCCGTTTGTCTTGGTGCGGCCGATGATCCACATGCTCGGGGTGGGCGCCACGATCTTCACTGCCCCTGTCGGCAGCTTGCCGGTCCATCCCGGAGCGACGAGCGCATAGGTGCCGGCCTTGTTCCCGGTGGTGCGACTGCCGACGACGGCGAAGACGTCCGACCACATATCGAGCATCGGCAGCAGGTAGTAGCGATCCTGCGTATCCGGCACCGTGAGCATGACCGGCTCGCGCGCGAGATCCAGCCACGCCATGGAGTAGAGCGTGTCGAAGTTTATCGGACGACATCCTTTTCCTCGGCCTTTGGATAGGCCCGCGCGTGGGCGAACTGGTTCACCGGCGCCCGCAGGGTGACCGGCGCCGCATCCGGCACATTGAGGGCCTGACGCATCGTGACATCCATGCTGACAAGCGGGTAGGCATAGAGGCAGGCATCCTTGGCGAGGGCAAAGGTCTCTTCAGGCGTGAGGGCCGATGGGCTGGCTTGCGCGGCAGCACCCGTTGGAAGCGTCAAGCCAAGCGTCGCACCGAGAGCGATATGAGCCAATACGCCACGGTCGATCGAAAACTTCATGTGCGAACTCCCTTGTTCGGTGCGCCCGGGGACCCGGTTCTTGTAGCCGGTGTCTCGCGAGGTCATCACTGTCTTATTGATTTCTCTCTGAACGATGCGGCGAGTCTCGCGTGAAGGTTTTTCAGCGTCAACGCCATTGGGATCGGATAGGTAGATTTCCGCCCGGAAATAGACCCTTTCCCAGTGCTCGTCACCCCTCCTGTCTCAGCAAGGTAGGTACTCTCTCGCGGCGTCAATAGTTCTGGCCCTTTCGTCCCGACAACGGCAAGTGGTGGTGCAGCACCGGACCGGCGCGATGTGGTTTCAGGGAATTCAGGGCTCGATTAACTTGTTGCGGATCGCATAGCGCACCAGCGAGGCGGTGGAAGTGATTCGCAACTTGCTCATGGCGGCGGACCGGTGCGCCTCCACCGTCTTGGCGCTGATGTGCAGCATCTCCCCGGCGGTCCGACTGCTGTGGCCTTCCGCGATCAGCTGGATGATTTCCTTTTCCCGCGGCGTCAGGACTTCGGGAATTCCGGGCTCTTGAGACGGGGAAAGGTAATGCGCAAGCAGCGCTTCATTGACTTGGCCCGTGAAGAAGGGCTTGCCCACCGCCAGCGCATCGAGCGCCGCAAAGAGCAGCTTCTCGGTGTCCGACTTGACCAAGAATGCCCGCGCGCCGGCCGCGAGCACCTCGCGGATTACCTGCTCGCCTTCATGCATGGTGAAGACCAGCACCTGTGTCTTGGGTGAGCGGGTGCAGATCTTGCGCGTGAGTTGCGCGCCATTCATCAACGGAATGCTGTAGTCGACGATGGCGATGTCCGGCTCTTCGGCCGTCGCATGGCGAAGGGCTTCGAGCCCGTCGGCGGCCTCCGCGACGACCTGCCAACCGGGGCGGCTTTCGATGAAGGAGCGAAGGCCCCGGCGAACCACGTCGTGGTCGTCTGCGATGAGGACGCGGTGGCCACTGCCGCTGCGATGGTCCTGAGCATTGAGTCCACCTGATTGAACAGCCATGATCCGAGATCACTCCTCGCGACGACGGTCCAGTATAGTTTCACGACCTTGCTCGAATAGTTGGCAAGGACGTGGGCTCGCGCCCTTTTCGCCTCCGCGCACATGAGCCTGAAAGTGTCGACACGTTCCAGCTTCCGCTTCAACTGGCAGCCCCCTGTCGACGAACTCAAGCCGCGGCTGCGGCGGCAGCTTGCGATCGTCATCGCAGGCGCGCTGTTCGTGGTCTTCGCGCTGTCCGCGACCTACATCATCGTCGGCGTGCTTCGGGCCCGAAGCACGGAGATCGGACGACTGGGCGCGGCATCCGCGAACCTTTCTCAGGCGCTGGACCGCGAAGTCGCGCGATCGCATGCGCTGCTGATGGGTCTCGAGTATTCGCCGGCCCTGCAAAGACGAGACCTCGAGGCGTTCCAGAAGCAGATGGCCGCCACGAGGGTTCCCGAGGGCGCCTGGCTGATCCTCTGCGACCGGGAAAGACTCATTGCGCACTCGCTGCGGCCATTCGGCTCGCCGCTGCCGACGCTCGCCGACTTCACGCCTCAACCTGCGTTCCTGGAGCGGATTGACCAACTCGATGTGAGCCTCACGGGGCGCGTGCGCAGCCTCCTGCTCAACCAGACGGCGGTCACCGTCAACATGAAGGTGCATGATCCCGGCGGCGGATGGACGTACTTCCTGACGACGGTGCTGTCCGATCAGCGGTTCGCATCCATTCTCAAGGAGCAGCAAATGGCGCCCGGGCTGACCGGAGCCATCTACGACCACAGCCTGAACGGAGTGGTCTCGGTCCGTGGCGACGAGATCACCGTGGCGCCGGTCATGGCCGATGCCGCATCGTCCGTGCTGGGCGAGACGGCCGCGCCTGCGGCCTCCGGACTGATCCGCGCAGCCGATCTGCATGGCGGGCCGAGCCTGATTGCCTACACCCGCTCCGGCTACACGCAGTGGATCGCGACGACTTCGATGACGCTGGCCGACCTCGATGCGCCCCTCCATGACGCGCTGAGACTTCTTGCGGGCGCCGGCCTCCTGATGGGCCTGGCCGGATTCGGCACCTGGTGCCACCTCCGGCGCGAGATCGAGTCGCCGATCGAACAGCTCGAAAGAAGCATCGCCACCGCCGACGCGAAGGTCGAGCACCTCACCGGGCGCCTGCTGCAGGCACAGGAGGACGAGCACCAGCGCATCGCAAGGGAACTGCACGACTCCACGGCGCAACACCTCGTGGGCGCGATGCTGGGAGTCGCCAACCTGGAAAGGATCGAGGCCGGCAACGACGGGGCGCAATCGATGCTCAAGGATGTCAAAATTTCCGTCGAATCGGCGTTGAACGAACTCCGCACCTTCACCTTTCTGATCCATCCTCGCGATCTCGGCGAGCACGGCCTCGCGCGGGCACTGAAGGATTTCGCGCAGGGTTTCATCCGCCGCAGCGGTTTGACGGGCATGGTATCCGTCGATTCGGCCGCCGATTCCCTGCCCTTCGAATTGCAGAGGTCCCTGCTGCGCATCACGCAGGGCGCGCTCGCGAATGTCCATCGTCACGCCAAGGCGACGCAGGTCGACGTCAGGCTCGAAATGGATGCGAAGCGCATCGTGCTGAGCATCGAGGACAACGGCCTCGGAAGCCGGCAGTCGACGCCGGGCGAGCAAGGGCATGGCAACGGCGTCGGCATTCCCAGCATGCACGGAAGGCTCATTCCCTTCGGAGGCGAACTCAAGATCGAAAAATCTGCGAGCGGCACGGTCGTGTGCGCCGTCGTGCCGCGTCCGGCCGCTTCCTGAGCGACACCGGCTTCCGGTCTGCAGAGTCCTGTCAGCGCCCACCTGAGTTACCGATCCGTTCCCCAGCCTCACTGGACGGGTTGCGCCGCGGGGAACGTCCATTGCCCGCCGAGGATTTCGGGGTGCGGCCTGTACAACCGCACCATGTAGTTCCAGCCCGGCATCACCGGCAGGCAGTTCGCGACCTTGCCGTCGCAACCGCCGAACTGGACGGCGATCGAACCGTCGCCATCCTTCTTCGCGGTGATGTTGTTGAGGGTGTACGCATTGAGCGGGTTCTTCTCGTAGTACCCCTCCCCGTTGTAGACGCTGACCGACCAGAAGCCGTCGACCGGCACCTCGCGCGCAATGAGCCTGTAGACCGTCTTGCCGTCGTTGCGCTCCGGCACGATGTTCAGGTAGACCGCGTCCTTGTCCGGATTGCCGCCCCACCCCGACGCGGCACCGAGGAGAAAGCGCACCGAATCCACCTCGTCCTTGCGGCCGAACATGCGGTTCTTGTCGGGCAGCGTGTCGGACAGTGCGATCAGGGCGTCACGGACCTTCTTCTGCCCGGCGAGGTCCCAGCGAGGGATTTCGAAACTGCCCGAGGACTGCTGCTGCACCTTGAGCGCATCCTGCAGGGCGTGGACCTTGGCGAGATCCTTCGGATCGTTCGGATCGACCAGCATGCGGATCGCCGCCACGAAGTAACGCGTGCCCATGCCGGCGCGATCGAAGGTGTAGCTGCCGGCCTTGTAGCTCACCCCGTGTGTGTACTGGTCCTCGTCGATGATCTGCATCGACATGAAGCGCTGGCCGGGATCGGGCAGCGTGATCGTGACCGGCCCGGCATCCAGATCGAACACGGCGGAGGAATAGAGCGTGTCGCGGTTCAGGCGGATCACGGTCTGCTTATCCACCGGGGCGACGTTCCTCGTGTGGTCGAACTTGCCGAAGCCGCCGTTCTTGACGATGCCGGCGAAGTAAAAGTCCGATTCCGCGCGAGCGAAGTTTTCCACGGTCACCGCCTTGGCTTCCGGCTGCGCCGCCACGCGATCGAGCGCCGGCTGCTTCCAGCGGCCGTCGAGGGCCTGCGGCTTGGGCCAGTAAAGGCGCATGGCCGCCCAGAAGGGCCCTTTCGGCGCGGGCAGCCAGTTGGCTTCCTTGTCCTTGCCGGGTGACTCGTTCTGGAGGTACAGCGTGATGCCGCCGTCCGCGTCGCGCTTCAGCTCGGGCAGCATCGCGGAGTTGATCAGGTAACGGTTGAGCGGATTGGCGACCAGCAGGCTCTCGGGCAGGCCGTACATCGTCAACGACCAGAACGAGTTGACCGGCGGCAGTGCGTTGGCCGGGAAGCGCAGGACATAGCGGTTGCTAGTCCCGTCCAGCGTCTGCCCCCCGGAATCGACGAAGTAGGCCGGATAGACCGCCTCCTCCTTCGAATTCCCGTAGATGCCGAAGGCCGCCGAGGCCATGCGGGCGAGGTAGTCGTTGTTCAGGAACTTGCGCGTGCCGAAGCCGTCGCCCGAGGTGCGCTTGCCGGTGTCGATCTGCTCGGTCTTGAACCTGGCCAGCGTCTGCCATGCATCGGCCATTCCTTCTTCGATGGCCTGGCGCTGCTGGGGCGTCAACTGCTCGGCGTCGAAGGGCTTGCCGGGCACGACGCCGATCCGCGCGAAACGCGCACGCAACGCGGTCTCGCTCGGGTGGGTGGGCGCGAATTGCAGAAGGAAGTTCAGTTCATCGAAGAAGCGCGGCGAGGTGCGCTGCTCCTTCGCCGACAGCGGCTTGAAGAAGTCCACGGCAGGCGCGGGCGCCGGTGCCGCTTTGCCCAGGAAGGCCGACAGCGGCTGGACCTTGTAGCCCGCCTGAATCTTCTTCACGTTGTCGATGTCGTCGGGACCCTTGAGCTGCGTCCGGTACAGCACGAAAGCCAGATCCGTCTCGGAGCGGATGACCTGCTTGATCCCGGCCGGCGCCTTGCCCTTCCACTGCGGACCGGCCAGCAGATAGTTGCCCGCCTCCGAGCCGGTGGCGCGGCTGCCGACATAGGCGAAGTTGAAGGTGTAGAGATCGATGAACTGCAGCGAGTAGTAGCGGTCTTTGCCCACCGCCGGCACCGAGATCACGAGCGGTTCGGTCCGCAGGTCCGCGCCGAGTTGCGAGTACGGCGTGTCGGAGTTCGGCGTCTGAATCGCCTTGTCGTCGGGGGTGTAGACGCGCTCGACGTTGTGGATCGTGTTCCAGGGCGCCTTGAACTCGGCCCCGGTCGTGTCCACGAAGTACGAATGCATGACCCGGTAGTTGTCCACCAGCGGGAATCCGTAGATCGTCGCGTCCTTGGCGATCGTGCGCGCTTCGGCGGACGGTACCTGCTGCCGCGCCGAAGCGGCAACTGCTGGAACGATGGCTGCCTGCAGCGCCAAGGCGCAGGCAAGTATCACGTATCGGGTGGTTGCGAATCGCAATGTCATGACGGATGCCTTCGGGCTCGTTTAGTTGTTCAAGCGGTGTAGCGGAGTGTCTCGCTCACAGAGGAAGCTGGAGATCTTGGCCGAAGAAGACCTGGAACTTGGGTTGGCCATCGCCCTGGTGGGCGACCGTCCACTGAGGTTCGGCGAACAGGTTGTAGGTCACGCCATTGCCCTTCCAGATTTTTCCGGCGCCCACGCCGATCGGGATCGAATAGTCGCCATTGCGCAGGTTGAAGCTCCACGTGGCGCTGCTGCGCATGTACCACCCGTCGGGAAGATTGTGGATGACGAAAGGCTGCAGCGTTGCGTTGTCCTGCGAGGTTCTGCAGGTTCAGGCCGATCGTCGGCGTCAGCGGATTGTTGGCTGCATTCATGTCGTCGTTCGATTGTGCGGAAGCGGCACCGCATGCCGCGGAAAGCAGCGGAGCGGTGAAAGTCGTTTGTTTTGGAGTTCTGGAATGCGCCATGGGGCCGGTCTGGACTGCGCTGTTGCTAAGGCGCCTACCTTATGAGGCGGGAGGGCTGATGAGCACTAGTAAAAGGGTCTATTTCCGGGCGGAGATCTACCTATCCGGTCCCTTTGGCGTTGACGCTGAAGAACCCTCACGCAAGACTCGTCGCATGGTTCAGGGAAAAACAAAAAGACAGCGATGACCTCGCGAGACGAGGAAAGGAAGAGGATGACGAATCGATTGCTGCGCAGCGCCCTGTGGGCGGGCGTTGCGCTGGTGCCGCTGGGTGCGGCAGCAACCGAAGGGGGGATGGGCCGGCCCATCACGGGCCAGCAGGTGAACTCCAACGCGGGCATCGTGCCGCCGACCCCAGGCCTTGCGCTCACGCTCGCGAGCATCAATTTCAACGGCGACATCGAAGGCTCGCGGCGCGTATCGATCGGGCGGGTCGTCAGCGCCGGCATGGAAGCCAGCGTCAGCTACAACATCGCCAACCTGACCTACGTCTGGGACACGGGGCCTGGCCAATGGAACTTCGCATCGGCCATCGGCTTGCCGGTGCAGTACACCAAGGTCACCATCGACGCATCGAGTACCCTGCGCCCGGGCTTGTCGAACACCGACAGTGGCACCCAGTTCGCGGACGTCCTGATCAACCCGATCGTGGCCGGCTACCACTTCAGCGAGACCGAGCACATGGCTCTCTCGCTTCCGATCTATGCGCCCACGGGCGCCTACGATCCGAACCGCCTCGCCAATGCCGGCCAGAACACCTGGACCTTCTCGCCGACCATCGCATACACCCATCTGCTCAGAGGCGGCGGCGAGTTCACCGCACTGGCGGCGTTCGACTTCTACACGCGCAACACGGACACCGACTACAAGAACGCCGCGGTCTTCCGCATCGATGCGATGTGGACCACGGCCGTCGCGCCGCAATGGCGCCTGGGCTTGGTGGGCGGCTGGATCGAGCAGCTCGGGAACGACTCGAGCCCCGTCGCCGACAAGCTCAACGGCTTCAAGGGCCGCTCGGTCGGGCTGGGCCCGATCGTGACCTGGACGGGAAAGATCGGGCCCCTGCCTGCAGCGTTCTCGGCGCGCTGGGTCCGCGACGTCGATGCGGAGAACCGGCCCAAGGGCAACGGCGTGATGGTGAGCCTCACGCTGCCCATCATGTAACGGAAGCGCGCGTGAACAAGAATTCAGTCGTCGCGCCCGCATTGGCCCTGCTTGGGCGCGGCATCTTCAACCTCGCTTTCGGGATCGCGCTGGTTGGCTTGGCGAACGCAAAGGCGATGCATGGGGCGAACTGGGCCGGGATCTTCGCGCTGGTCGACGGCCTGTTTGGCCTCGTATGGGCGACGCTCATCTGGACCCGGGCGCGCTGGCTCTTCGCGCTCGCATGTGCCGATGCGATCGTCCGAATACTGATCGGCGCGCTGCTGCTCGGGAATCCCGGCATGGAAGCCTCGGTGATCGGTTCGGCGCTCTTCTTCTCGCTGCTGAGTGTGGCGCTCATGACCTTCGGCATCCTCGGCGCGGCCTGTGTGTGGTGGGCCCGACCGCGGGGCAAGACGCCCGCCGAGAGCGAGGACGTGGTCTGGCCGGCTCTCATTTCCTGCGCGCTCACCGCGATGCTCGGCCTCGGTGTGGGCGTTGGATTTCTCGACGCGGACAAGCGCGCGGCATTGAGTGCCTATTGCATCGTGTTCGGCGTGCTGCTGTGCTGGAGCAGCCGCCTAGCCACAAGAAACAACGAAAGGAGGTCGTGATGACTCGGAGAATGAACGGATTCCTCGGATGGCAGGTCAAGGCGACGACTTGTGCGTGCATGCTGCTGTTCGGATGTGCGCAGCAACCCGCTGCCACCTCGGCGGCGCCGGCCTCTCCGGCGCCGGTCGCGAGCACTGCGACGTCGCCGCAGCAGCCAGTCTCGGAGGCGCCGGGCGCTGCCGCACGAGCGGATTCCCCTCGTGCCCCGATCGACCCGGGCGTCCTGCAAGCGCTCGACCGCATGGGCGACGCACTGCGCCATCTGAAGATCTTCGAGCTGCAGGTGTTCACGACGACGGACGAACCGCTGGACAACGATCAGATGGCCCAGATGGGCCGCTCCGCGATCCTCAAGGTGCGCCGGCCCGACGCCCTTCGGGCCGACATGCGCAACGACCGTGGCGACCGCAAGGTCCTTTTCTACAACGGGCAAAAGGCGAGTCTGTGGGACCCGGCGACCCAGTTCTTCACGACGGTCGATGCGCCGCCCACGCTGGCCGAACTGGTGGGCGTCCTGGCTGATCGCTACGGCATCGAGCTGCCGGCCGCCGACCTGTTCTACTGGGATTCGAACAAGCTCGGCGAGCGCGGCGTTCGCTCGGCCGACTTCCTCGGCTATGCCGAGGTCGACGGCAGTCAGACCGAGCATTACGCGATCCGCCAGGATGGCATGGACTGGCAGATCTGGGTCGAGCGCAGCGCAATGCCGTTGCCACGCAAGCTCGTGATCCGCACCACGGACGTGGCGGCGCACCCGCAACACACCGTCCTGATGCGCTGGAAGCTCTCCCCGAAGGTCACGTCCGCCGACTTCGAGTTCAGGCCGCCGGCGGGCGCGCGCCAGATCGTGATCCAGACACTCGACAGTGGCGCAACAAGTCCGCGGATCGGCACGCCATGAGGCGCCACGCGCAGACCGCAAACCCCTTCGTCAAGCGAGGCGTATCCATGAATCTTCCATCGGCGATCCCATCCATTTCGCTTTCCGGTCTGCTGCTGGCACTGGCGGCCGCTGGCTGTCTCCTCTCCAGCGGCGCTGCGCATGCGCAGCGAGAGATTCGGGCGGGCGGCGCACGAACTTCGGTCAACCACAACATGGCGGCCAACCGCAATCTGGCGGTCAATCAGAACGTTGCTGCGAACCGGAACGTGAACGTGAACCAGAACGTGAATGTCAATCGCAACGTGAACGTGAATCGCCACGTCGGCGTAGTAGGAGGCCCCGCGGTCGTGGTGGGCCGACCCGTCGTCGTCGACAACTACCATCCCGTGGCGACGGCGGCTGCGGTCACGGCCGGCGTCGCGCTGACCGCCGCGGCGGTGGGGGCGATCGTTCACAGCCTCCCGCCTTCGTGCACCGTCGCGTCGCTCAATGGCGTCACCTACCAGAACTGCAACGGCACCTGGTATCAGCCGCAGTATGTCGGAACCCAGGTCAACTATGTCGTCGTCAATCCGCCCCGTTGAGTTTGCGGTTAGCGCAGGGGTTCGACACCGCGACCTGCCATCTCGGTGACGATTTGTTGCAGTGCGACCGTTGCCGCCGCATGAGAGTTGACGCGGAGCTATCCAAATGAAACAGACAATCTCGGGATCGATAGTGAGCATCAAGGCTGCGGGTCTCGTCGGTACGAGCCCCGTGCAAAGCTTTCCTGCCAACGGCTATGGCTTATTCGACATGACGGGTAACGCGTGGCAGTGGGTGGCAGGCTGGTACCGCTCGGACGCGTTTCGCGTCCATCGCTCCGCCGACGTGGTGGACAGGCCTCGAGCTGGAGCCGGGGATGGTCTTCACCATCGAACCGATGCTCAACGCCGGCAAGCGCGAAACCAGGCAATTGCCCGACGGGTGGACCGTCGTGACCAAGGACGGGTCTCTGTCCGCGCAGTGGGAACACATGGTCGCTGTGACGCCCGAGGGATATGAAGTGCTCACGGCCTGGCCAGGAGGCACAGGTGCCTACGCACCGGCTTGACGCTCAGCAAGGGCGAGGCTTGGCCCTGGACAACTGCGCTCCTGCGGACATGCCGTTGCGTTGAACTGGAGGGCGGTGTCGAAGGTCTGCTGTTGGCCGATCTGAGGCCTTGGGCTCGAGGGCAACTCGTAGTACGGATCGCGCCGCCTCGCGGCAACAAGGCCGGAGTCCCATACGTTCGACAACGCCTACGGCTAAGCCTATTCCCCCTTGATGCCAACCTGCTTCACCACCGCATCCCATCGCGCCATCTCCTTGTCAATGAAGGCTGCAAACTCTGTGGGGCTGGTGCCCATCGCTTGCAGGCCCAGTCCGGCCAGCTTCTGGCTCACCAGCGGCTCGGAGAGGATCGCCTTCACCTCGCTGGCCAGCCGGTCCACGATGGGCTGCGGCGTCGCCGCCGGCGCCATGAATCCGAACCAGCCGTAGCCGATCACGTTGGGAAAGCCCTGTTCGCGCAATGTCGGCGCCGAGGGGTAGATGGGCGAGCGCTGCTCCGAGGCCACGCCCAGCACGCGCAGCTTGCCGCTCTGGATGTGCGGCAGGGCGGAGGTGATGGCGGTGAGGGTTGCATCGACCCGACCGGCCAGCAGCTCGGTGTACGCGGTGGCGTCGCCGCGAAAGTGCACGTTGAGTCCCTTGACGCCGGCCTCCTTGAGGAACAGCTCGGCCGCAAGGTGGGGGCCGGAGCCGCTGCCTGGCGACGCAAAGGTGAGGCCATCCTTGCTGGCCTTGCCGTAGGCCACGAGGTCGGCGAGCGTCTTGAAAGGTGAGTCGGCATTGACGACCAGGAACACAGGTGCCACCACCGCCAGGCTCACAGCGCGCAGGTCCTTGCGCGGGTCGTAGCTGAGCTTGCCGTACAGGCTCTCGACCACCGCGTAGGGGGCTGCCGCGTACAGAAGGGTGTAGCCGTCGGGCGCTGCGCGCGCAACCATCTCGTTGCCCACGCGGGTACCTGCGCCCGGCTTGTTTTCGACCACGAATGGGCGCCCCAGGCGCTTGCCCAGATCCTCGGCCAGGATGCGCGCCGAGATGTCGTTGGAGCCGCCTGCGCCATAGGGCGAGACGACGCGCACCGGCTTGTCTGGCCAGGCACGTCCCGTCTGCGCGTGGGCGATGCCACCTCCGGCCAGCAGGGCCGAGGCCACTGCGCTGGTGTGGACGAGGAAGCTGCGGCGTGTGGTGTTGTTCATGGGTCTTGTCTCCGTATTTTTTCTGTCGTACGCGTTCAGTCAAGCCGTACCAGCGGCGGATAGGCAAAGCGGAAGTCCAGGTGCGCCTGGCGCGGCTGGTAGAGGCGCAGCGTGAGGTAGAAGGGCTCGGGCGGCGAGGGCAGCCAGTTGGCCCGGTCACGCGGTTCCGACGGCGCCGCGTGCTGGATGGCGATGCGCAGGCCGCCGTCCGCGTCCCATTGCAGGCCGTGCGTGCGGTCGCCGATCGAGTAGCGGTCGATCGGGTTGTCCACCAGCAGGCAATCGGATTTCCGATACATGGTGAGCGACCAGAAGGCGTCCACCTGCGGACCCGCGCCCGGCGGGAAGTAAAGCGTGTAGCGTTGCGTGCCTTCGAGCGGCCGGCCCTGGTCATCGACTTCGGCCACCGGGTACATCGCCTCCTCGCTACCCAACGCGCCGATCAGGTTGCGCGCCACGCGAGCGCGCAGCGTGAACTGCGTGCCCCAGTCGGTGCGGATGGCCATTGGCATGCTCCATCCACCGCCGACATCGGAGGGTTGGGCGTCCTCGCGCAGCGCCTGGCAGACCTCGGTCAGCGCCTGCTGCAGGCGCGGCTCGCCTTCGCTCAGCGCCTGGCGCCAAAGCGACTGCGCGTCGTCGTCGGCTGGCGGCGATGGGTTGCGTGCCCAGGTTGATTCGACGATGGCGCGATACGCATGCGCCTCGGGCGTGGCGGTCTTGCGTCCGTCCATCGCGGCGTCGGCCACGCGTTCGGCCGGTTGCAGGTCTTGCGCTCGCAGGATGGCGAACTGCCGCTGCAGTTGCGTGACGCGCGCCAGGTCGGCCGCATCATCGTCGACGAGGATGCGGCCAATGATCCACACGTCATCGCCCGGCGCGGCAATCTCGATCATGTCCTTGGGCAGGGGGCCGGCCCACCGCGGTCCGTGGACGAAAAGGCGCTGCGCGCGATTCCCGGTCGTGCGACGCCCGGCGTACGCAAAAGGGTTGGTCCACATGTCGAGAAAGCCCTGCGTCCAGTACCGCTTGCCCATGTCGGGAACTTCGATCACCACCGGCCCATCGGAAAGGACCAGCCAGGCGTTCGTGTAGAGCGTGTCGTTGTTGGGCGTAACCACTTCGCGATCGCGTGGCGTGAGCAGGCGCTTCGAGTGGGTGAAGGTGTTGAGCCAGCGCAGCGTCGATGTGGCGTCCGGTCCGGCAAAGCCGTGCTGCGGATGGCGGCGTGGCGCGGTGGCGGCACGCATGCGCGCCATCTCGAACAGGGGCAGCGTGCGCAGCACAGCCTCGTGTGTCACCGGCAGGTCCTCGCGCTTCATGCCACCCGCTCCAGCTTCGGCATGCGGTACTCGCCGCTCAGGAACGCGGGCTGAGGGTGATAGACGCGCAGGATCAGGTAGAAGGCGCCGCGTGGTGCGGGCAGCCAGTTCTCCTCCGGTCCCGGAGGGCGCTGGCGGGACACATACAAGGTCAGACTGCCGTCGGGATTGCGCTCGAGTTGGCTGCGATTGCCCAGCGCGTGGCGGCCGATGGAGTTGGCCGCGAAGTAGCGGTCCGCGCCATAGAGCGAGATCGACCAGAAGGCACCGGCCGGGATACGGCCGCCATCCTCGAAATGCAGGCGGTAGAGGCGATCGCCGTCGAGCACCTCGGAGCGGTCGTCGTAGTCGGTGGTGGCGTAGATGGCCTCATCGCCGGCCAGTGCGCCCAGGCCCTTCCAGGCGGTGACTGCGCGCAGCAGCAGGTCGTCACCGTAGCGTCCCAGCCGCGTCGAATAGCGCCACGGTGCCTTCGACGCCGGGCGCGAGGCGCCGTCGATGATCTTCATCGCCGACACATAAGCGACGCGCAGGCCCTCCAGCGTGGCGGGTCGCAGGTCGCCCAGCTCCCCGCTTGCATCGAGCTTTACGTGCGCGCCGCGCAGGAGCTCGAAGGCGCCTTGCTGTGAAGCCGAAGGGGGGAAGTCGTGCAGCGCGCGTGCCAGGTTGGCGAAGAATTCGAGTGCGGGATCGTCGCCGCCGGCTTGCCACTGCGCGACACTGGCCGGCGCTTCGGCTGTCTCGGGTCCGTCGATGGCGAAGCCGGCCTGGAAACGGCGCGCGGCCGCGACGGCCGAGTCGCTATCCACCAGCACCCGCCCGAGCACCCAGACCAGCGCAGTCGGACACTGGATCGCCGTGGTGCCCTCCGGCGCGGCCTGCGTGCTGTCCGGGCCCAAGAGCGCGAACCGGCCGCCATGCTGTGGGACGTTGCGCGTGCCGATGTTGTGGAAGTTGTTGGTATAGGTGTCGAGCAGTTCCAGCACGAAATAGCGGCCGGTCTGCGGCGGCACTGTGATCACCACCGGCCCTCGGCGCAGGTCGATCCACGCGTTGCTGTAGAGCAGGTCGTTGGCCGGGGTCACGATGTCGMGGTCGCGATCGGTCCAGCGTTCGGCGCTGTGGCCGAAGTGGTTGAAGGGCGCGCGCCCGTAGGCCGCCGCGCCGGGCGTGGTCTGCACATGGCAGGTACGCACGGATTCGAGCAGGGGATAGCCGGCCACCACCGCCGGCACCGCGCAGTGCGCGATCCAAGCGGCCTGGGGGGATGTGAATTCAGTGTGGAGGAATGCGTTGCTCATCGGTCTTGTCTCTCGTCATGAATGAAATGCATACTGGAATCAGTCGGCCTTGACGCCGCTCGCCTGAACCACGCGGGCCCACGTCGTGACGTCTTGGTGCCATTGCTTGTCGAAGCCCTCGCGCGAGATCGGGTCAGCTTCCATGCCCAGAGCCCTCACCTTCTCGATCACGTCGGGGCGCCGCAGCGCGCGGCCGGCAGCCTGCACCAGTTGCTGCGTCGTGTCGGACGGCAGGCGAGCCGGCGCGAACAGGGCGAACCAGCTTTCGGTGTCGAAGCCGATGCGGCCCTCGACCAGCGTCGGGACTTCCGGCAGGGCCGACGAACGCTTGGTCCCGGTTACCGCCAAAGCCTTGATGCGGCCGGCGCGCAGCAGCGGCAGCGCGCCCGCCACGTCCGCCATCGCCACCTGGATCTGTCCGCCCACCACGTCCTGCAACAGCGGCGCAACGCCCTTGTACGGCACGTGGACCGTCTCGATGCCGGTGGCCAGTCGCAGGCTTTCCATCGCCAGGTGGCCACCCGAGCCGTTGCCCCAAGAGCCGTACATCAGCGGGTCGCGGCTGCGCCTGGAGAGCGCCACCATCTCGGGCGCACTGTTCGGCGCATAGCCCGGGTTCGCCACCAGCACGTTGCCACCGTGCGCCACGCGGGCGATGGCGGTGAAGTCGTCGGGGCGGTACTTCAGGTCCTTGAACAGGGCCGGCGCAATGGCGTGAGTGGCGCTGATGCCCAGCACCAGCGTGTGGCCGTCCGGTGTCGCGCGCGCCACCTGCGCGCTGCCGAGGGTGCCGGTGGCGCCGGGCACGTTGTCCACGATCACCGTGGCGCCCAACTCCTGCGACAGCGATTGCGCCAGCAGGCGTCCCATCACGTCGGTGCCGCCGCCAGCCGGAAAGGGCACGACTAGGCGGATCGGCTTGTCGCTGAGCGCGGCGCGGGCGAGTGGGCATCGTGAAGTCGCCATCAGGGCGGCGCCGATCTGCAGAAGCAGCGCGCGGCGGCGTGGGAACGTGCTCATCGTGTCTCCTTGTTTTCTTCACAGAGCGATTCAGGCGGGGTCGACGAAGCTCACCACCGCGTCGGCGGCTGCGATGCCTTCGGCTGTGACCATCAGCGGGTTGATCTCGAGCGTGCCCAGGCGCGGGCCGAGCGCCGCGGCCAGCGCGGCGAAGCGCAGCACCACGTCGACCAGCGCATCGGCATCGCCCTTCGGCCGGCCGCGCCAGCCGCCAAGCAGCTTCAGCACGCCCAGCATGTCCAGTTGCGTACGCACCCGCGCGGCGGTGGTCGGCGCGGTGAGCACGGCGGTGCGTGGATGCAGCTCGACCTCCACGCCGCCCAGGCCCAGCACGATCACGGTGCCGAACACGGGGTCGTGCCGCGCGCCGAGCATGAGCTCGGCCAGCGGTGCGAGTTTTCGGGCGACCAGCACGCCCTGCTGGCGGGCCTGCGGCGCCAGGCGTGCGACGGCGGTGATGATGCCGTCGTAGGCCTCGCGGATCTCCTGCTCGCTGCGCAGCCCGACGCGAACGCCACCTACGTCGCTCTTGTGCAGCAGGTCGGCGGAAACGATCTTCATCACCGCGTGCCCGCCCAGCGCTTGCCACGCTGCGATGGCGTCGGCCGGCGAATGCACCAGCCGGTGCGGTGCGGCAGGCACGCCCAAGCCGGCGAGGAAGATCAGGGCCTCGACTTCGTTCAGTACCGCCGTGGCGACTTCGAGCGGCGCCGGCTGCGGCGGCTGCGCATCCATGCGATACGCGGCCCACTTTGCCTTGGCGGCCAGCACCTCCACCGCGTGCGTCGGCTCCTCGAACACCAGGCAGCCGCATGCCAGCAAGGCCTGGCGCGTGGCCTCGTCGGCAATGCCGCACAGCGCGACAGGCACGCCGGGTGCGGCGACAATGGTCTCGCGCACCATCTCAACGATGGACGGCGCCAGAACCGGCGAAGCGAGGGCGGCGGCCACAAACAGCACCAGCGCGTCGTAGGCGCCACTGGTGGCCGCGCCTTGCGCCGCGAGGCCCAGCACCGGCAAGTCGGCCGTGACCTGGCCGGTGACGTCAATGGGGTTCTGCGTGGCGCAGAAGGGAATGCGTTCGCGCAGCGGTGCGGCCACGCTTTCCGGCAGCGCGGGCAGTTCGAGCCCGAGATCTGAGGCGCTGTCGGCCATCAAGGTGCCGACGCCGCCCGATACGGTCACGATGCCGAGGCGCCGCCCGGCCGGCGCGCTGCCGACGGAAAAGGCCTGGCCCAGGCGAAACATCTCGTCGACGGTGCGGGCGCGGATCGCGCCGGTGGCGTCGAACACCGCCTGGTATACCGCGTCCTCGCCCGAGAGGCTGGCGGTATGCGACATCGCGGCGCGCGCGCCGGCCTCGGTACGGCCGACCTTGGTCACGACCACCGGCTTGCCGGCGGCGCGGGCCTTGGCCAGCGCGCGCTGCAGGGCAGCGCCGTCGCGCGCCCCTTCGATGTAGGCAAGGATCACACGTGTGTCGGCGTCATCGGCCAGCCAGTCGATGACGTCGGCCACCGACACGGCCGCCTCGTTGCCGGTAGTCACCCAGTGGCTCAGGCCCAGGCCGCCCTTGCGGGCGAGCGAGAAGGCGTAGGCGCCGAAGGCTCCGCTCTGGCTCACGATGGCGACGTGGCCAGCCTGCGGCACGCCGGCCAACGGCGCCGGCGAGAAAGTGGCGAAGAGCTTGCGGCGGATGTTCATCACGCCCAGGCAATTGGGCCCGAGCAACGCGAGCCCGGCAGTACGCGCGCGCTCCGCGATGCGTGCCTGCGTGGCGGCACCTTCTTCGCCCATTTCGGCAAAGCCGGAGCTGAGCACCACGGCGGCTCGCGCTCGGCGTGCGATCAACTGCTCGATGGCGCCCTCCACGCTGACGGCGGGCAGCGCGACGATGGCCAGGTCGACCGGCACCGGGACGGCGTCGATCGAGGCGAAGGCCGTCAGCCCCTGCACCTTGGCCGCGCCGGGGTTGACCGGGTAGATGGGCCCGTCGTAGCCCAGCCGAAGCAGCAGTTGCACCGGCATACCGCCGACCTTCTGAGGGTTTTGCGAGGCGCCGATGACGGCGACGCTGCGAGGTGAGAAAAGCGAGTCGAGTTGCATAAGGAATTTCGAGAGTCGAGATACGGGAAGAGGGAGCGTTCAGCCAACGCCTGCGTTGCGTTCGCACTGGCGCACCAGTTCCACCAAGCGCGGTCCGACACTCGACACCAGCGTCTTCGCATCGGTCTGGCTGCCCGGCACCGCGCAGTTGAAGAGCAGCGCGCGCGTGCCCTGGCGCAGGCGTGAAGCCACCGCCACACCCAGCACGCCCATGCCGGCGTCGCCGCGGTTGATCGCAAACCCATGGCGCGACTGCAGCAGCAGCGATTCCTTGATGCCGGCCGCGCAACGCGCCATTTCTTCGGGGCGCTCCGCCTTGAGCTTGCGCAGCACCGTGCTGCGTTCCTTCTCGTCCAGACAGTGCAGCCAAGCGCGCCCCATGGCGCTGGAGGCCACACTGCGCAGCGCGCCCACGTCCGGGCGCGCCAGCGTGCCGCGCTTGTAGGCGCAGGTTTCGACATAGACCACGTCCAGGCCCATGGCGACGCCGATCGATGCTGCGCCGTGCACCTGGTCGGCGAATGCCTGCATCAGCGGGCGCGCCTGGGAACGCAAGGGGATCGAGACGATGTAGGGATAGCCCAACGCGACCGCGGCCGGGCCGATGAAGTAGCGATCGATGCGCTCGTCCCGGTCCAGGTAGCCCATCTCGAGGAGCGTGCGGCACAGCCGCGATACTGTGGGCCGCGGAAGGCCCAGCAGTGTCGCCAGCTCGCTGTTGGCATAGGGGCGGGGATCGCGCAGGAAGGTCTGCAGGATCATCAGGCCCTTGGCCAGCGTCCCCGCGAAATTGGGGTCGTCATCACGCAGCGCGGTGATGTCGGACTGGTGCCGGAGTTGACGGATCATGCGCCGCACTCTAAGACCGGCAGCGGTGTTCTCAAAACGAAGTTCCATTATTTGGAACGGCTTTTCGTCCCGCTCTACGGCCACGCCACGAAAGCGCTCATAGACAGTTGATCCACGGGGTGATCAACCAGTCCTCTTGAAAGCAGCCGTTGCTGACTGTCGGCTACTGTTTAGGGTTATCCGATACCTGCCCGCGCGTCGGAACTGCCGCGAGCGTCACGGCGGTTCAAGGGCAGGTGTTGGATAAGCCCCAAGGGAGGAAACCGCGGAATGC